>JAPLFS010000009.1 GCA_026390555.1 Pseudomonadota bacterium | reverse complement strand
ATCTTAAAAACATCGGGCTCATTAAGTGTCGCAGCAACCAGTCGCTCAAGCCCTCCACCGAAATCAACGTTCCTTTGAGAGAGCTCGCTAAGCGAGCCATCGGCCTCTTTCTTGTACTGCATAAAGACCGAGTTACCGATCTCAACGAAGCGCCCACAGTCGCAATTTACGTGGCAGCTCTCGCCAAAAGCAGAATTGTGGCTAACGTTGGGATACTCAAAGAAGAGCTCGCTATCAGGCCCCCCGGGCTCTCCTGCCGGCATATTTTCAGGCTCACCGGAGCGCGACCACCAGTTCTTGCTGGCAGGGTAGGCGAATATGCGCTCGCCCTCCTTGGCATCGATACCGACCGTCTGATAGAGCTCCTTCCAGATCTCTATAGCTTCGGTATCCTTTAAAACGGAGCCCTGGCCCTCAAATACCGAGACATAGATACGGCGCGGATCGAGGCCAATCTCCTTGGTAAGGAATTCAAACACCCAACGTAGCTGCTCACGCTTAAAGTAGTCGCCGAGCGACCAGTTCCCTAGCATTTCAAAGAAAGTCGTGTGGCGGTTATCCCCAATCTCCTCCATATCCTGGGCACGGAACGATTTCTGGCTATTTACCAGGCGCTTGCCCTCAGGATGCGCCTGTCCCAAAAAATATGGCACGAGGGGTTGCATACCGGAGGAGGTAAAGAGGGTGCTAGGATCGTTATCTGGAATAAGGGAAACGGAGGGGATTACTGAGTGTCCCTGCTCCTTAAAGAAAGCTAGATACTTGCTACGAAGTTCAGATGTTTTCATAACTGGAATACTCACAAAACTGGGCTCATATAAGGCTCCAGTACTAGCAGACTTATAGCAAAATTTGTGTGCTGTACAAAGGTTGCTTTTAGCTAGGAGATTAGCTTGGCATTTAAGCGCGTAAAATCAAGCAATTTGGCGATGTCCATCATCATATTTGAATCTTCGCAGCGCTCAATCGAGAGGTTAACAAGCCCCATCTTTTCGATCTTAAAGAGTAGCGAGCAGCGTCCTTGCTCTGAGCGGTAGTACATAGCTGGGAGGCCACTAAAGCTTAACTCCTCCTGAGCAAGAACATTTAAGGTAGGGGGCTCATATCTATTAAACTGTGCCATGGTTTTATTCTCAGCCATTAAGTAGTAGTTGGGATGCGGCAGGATGATATCAAGGGTGACCCGGCGTCGATTTAAGTCTAAGAAACGGGCCTGTGCGGAGAGATTCTCCCTGGAGCGATTCGTACCTAATATAGAAAGTTTGTATTTTGGAAGATTCGCACCGATCCAGCTAAAAAGGAGCTCCGGGCCATTGCCGGTACTCCAGAGGCTTGTAAAATTAGCACGGGGATCCATGCCTGCAGTAAGTGGATTTTCCCTAGTCTGTGATTTTTTAGTTTTACTACTAGACCGGCTGCCGCGCATGGTAGCAGCAGTTACCTTCTCCATCGCGCTGGAGCTCTGAACATCGCGGAGGGTCTCTGCGAATGAGCTTGGTGCTGAAAGGGAGCCACAGCAAATAGCCGCCACCATTATCAACAGGCTATTGAGTATGCTATATCGTACCAGAACTTTATTCATAGCGCTTGCCTAATATCAAAGTAGTTATAGCACATAATACATGCTGGTTTCAAAGGGAGCTTTAGACCCTTTGAAGATCTCTAATGGTTGGATTATTTCGTAACCACCTCATCGCTACTTCTTCCATGAGAGAGACGTTTTCTTAGTCGGCCTAGCCGTGAGGCCGGCCCATGGCTTTTGGCGATAGAGAAGCGCTCCAGGGCCTCAATCAGAGCATCCTCTCCCCCTTTGGCAAAGGTGTGCGCTAGGTCCGAGGCCCGTCTTAACGCCGACATAGCACGTGGGAGCTCGCGAGTGGCAGTTTCGAATTGTAGCGACTGTCTGTATGTGATCGCCAGCCGGTCGAGGCTCGAAAGCATGATTGCAACGAGTACCTCGTTACGATCTTTAGCTTGTAGAATCGCCTCGGCGATCGGCTCGCCCTTGGTCGCCATGAGGACCGCTTGCTCAACGCTGTCAAAAGCGAACGGTTTTACCAGATAGCCCCTGGCACCTAGTACGAGTAGGTCAAACACATCGTCAACGCTTGGATTGGCGGAAGCTGGTATGGCGATGATGCGTGGATCGATCTCTAGTATCTGCATCAACCACTCCTTCATCGGATAGTTCGATTTTTTGGCGTCAAAAACAACATGGGTAAATCTGCGACCATCGAATTTTTCAAGCGAGGCATGGTGCGAGGGCGCGTCGGTAACCGTCCCAAAGCCGAGCGCCTTGAGGGTGGTGCGTAGGTGGTTACGGTCGAGCGCATCTGGCTCGACCACCAGGATACGTTGAGCCGCTCTTTCAAGAGGGCTCATTTCAACGGCGCGTTCTTTCATACTAAACTTGGCATTATTCGTGTGGGACTCAGCATACTTACGGCAGAGCGTTGCAGCAGCCCTTTCGCCCTATCCATAGTATCGGCAGCTTTAATACAGCTCTTAAGGGCTTATATAAGTAGCTGTTACCCCTCTTATCCGCAGCTTTTTTGGGCGTTTTCGTGCAGAGCTTGCAAGCGGGGTGAGATGCTAACCAGGGATGCCAGCAGGGGGGTTGCAAGGCGATTCAGGACGGCTGCGCCAGCGCAGGGATTAAACCCCAGACGGGTCGACATGAATAGCGCAAGACGATCGGCTGCAATCTCTTCGCGCACTCCAGAGCCGTGACTGTGATGGAGAGCTATATGTGCCATCTCGTGCGCGAAGATGAAGGCCAGCTCAGATCTATCCAGTACTGTATAGAGCAGATGAGTTGTAACAACTATCTCACTTTCCCGCAGTACAAAGGCGTTCACCTGAGAGGAGTTTTCAATCTTTAGTCGCGCAGCGATAGGCATTCCGCGAATTTGATACGATCTCAGTATCTCATTAAAAAGTTCAGCAACACTCCCTTTGCTGTTAAGAGTAAGACTGACAGGAGGGGACTTAGCTGAAGATAGCTCAATGTCAAAGTGGTCAAACATCGAACAGGAGATCCTTGAGGGAGCAAGGGATACCGTGCTGGGAGAGATCTGAACGGTATCGTTGGAATCTGCCTGGGCACAGAACATGCTTATAAAAATAAGCAAAATAGAAAGAGCATAAACATGGGGTAAGAACAGCGATTTGGAACGAGCTTTAGTAACTCGCATGCGCGTACCTATCAGATCTAAAACGATAAAAACCTAAAAACAGCATCCGAGTGACCCAAGAGCTCCCTAGCCCCTCAAGGAACGCTCGCACTACCTGGCCCAATCATGTAAGATTAAGATGCCAGAGAACCTTCATTGATTATACCATGTAGGGAGCTTATTCCCCAAATAGCCAATAATACGATGGGACAGCAACGAAAAAAAGAGATGCGTAGGGAGATGCGCCTAATGCTCGCCAATCTTGATAAGAGATGGGCGGAGGTTGCGTACAACGAGTTATGTGCGCAGCTTGTAACGCTTGTTACGGGCCAGCTCTCTGTTCCGGTTCAACATATTTTGTGTTGGGTACCCTGTTTCCCTGGCGAGGTCGACCTCGCCCCATTTATCACAGAGATGCTAAAGAGTGAGCGCAAGGTGTACCTGCCAAGGGTTGAGCAGTATGAGGGGCGCATGTCCTTTGTTCAGATAGGCGAAGATTGGGGTGCTAAGTTGGTGCCTGGGGCTAAGGGAATTCTTGAGCCACCTCTAGGATCAGGGGAGATATTTAAGCCCGAGTACTCAGAGGATGTGGCGGTTATGGTTCCAGGACTGGCCTATGACCGCTCTGGGAAAAGTGCGAGAGGCTTCTAAAATAGGGATCTGTTGGTCAATGCAGGTTGTTCACGATACTCCTACCGATGCGCACGATGTACCGATGGATTGGATCTGTCATGAACGTGGTGCTTTCAAGGTAGAGCGAGATTTATAACGGTCGTGTAACTGGTCACAGTAGTTTAATGTCGCGATTCAAGCTACTCAGATTACGGCGAAGTTTCATAGGTAATTCGATTGGGCGTCCCCTGATCGGGGACGACAGATTTTGTGACCAGTTAATGTTTTCACCCCCACCGCATTGCTGCGCCAGCAGCTTGCGCTGCTGGACGGGCTCCGCAAATCGGCCCCTTAGGGGCTATTGAGTGGTATTACCGTATGCGAATATTTCTGGAATATGCTGACTAGTTACGCAGCATTTATTATATAGGCAGGGAGTCGCTCTGTGCGGTATAAAATCGTTTGGCGTACTCAGCGCCCATGTTTTTATGTGGATATAGGCCGTGTCATACTTAGTTCTTGCGAGAAAATATCGCCCAGTAGGGTTTAGTTCAGTTAGTGGTCAGGAGCACGTCACCCGCACCCTCTCCAACGCCATTCAGCGCGAAAAGGTCGTACATGCATACCTCCTGACCGGCCCACGAGGGGTTGGAAAGACCTCGGTTGCGCGCATCCTTTCAAAGGCTATTAACTGTCAGGCAAGCAGTTCAGCCGAGCCGTGTCTTGAATGTCAAAGCTGTAAAGAGATCACCGCCGGTACGAGCATGGCCGTGAGAGAGATCGACGGAGCCTCGCATAACAGCGTCGATAACGTGCGCGATCTGATGGACTCCTTTAAGGCACTTCCGCCACCAGGCTATCGCTACAAGGTGTATATCATCGACGAGGTGCACATGTTGAGCATCTCGGCCTTTAACGCGCTCCTCAAAAGCCTTGAGGAGCCACCTCCAAATACGGTCTTTATCCTCGCCACAACCGAAGTTCATAAGATTCCTGACACCGTGATATCACGCTGCCAACGACACGATTTTCGTGCGCTCAGTGTACAAGTGATCGAGGATCGTTTGGCGCAGGTCTGTAGAGAAGAGGGTATCTTGGCCGATCCAGAATCGCTGCGCTTAATCGCGCGCCTCTCTGATGGCTCCATGCGCGATGCGCAGACCTTACTGGATCGTGTGCAGAGCTTCTGTAGCGGCCCAATAACGGCGCAAGATACGAGCCGTGCGCTTGGGACGGTGGAACGACGAGCGCTAACAGATCTTACTCAGAGTATCCTTAAACGCGAAGTTTCTCAGGTGCTCGCACAGGTTTCAGAGCTTTTTGCCACAGGTATAGATCCAACAACGTTGCTGCGAGAGTTCGTTAACTATTGGCGTGAGCTATTCGTGGCGAAACTTGGTGGTGAATCAAGGCTTCTGATAATGGGCCTTGGGCAGGATTCGATAGTGGAGCTTTTGCGGCTCGTCTCTCCACTTGAGGCGGTCGATATACAGGACCTCTGGGATTTAGCGCGTGAGGGCTCAGATCGTTGCATGCGCTCGGCGCATACCCGCTATAGCTTTGAGGCGCTAGTGGTGCGCATGGCAACACGCCAGCCGGTTGCTGAGATTGGCGAGATAATCGCTCAGATAACAAGCGCAATTGAGCCAGTAAGGAATAGTGAACCTGCTAAGAACGGCTCAAGTTTAAGAGCTACGGCGGTGAGCGAGGTTGTGGGAGGCGATTCAAATAAGCCTGCTGTCACTGCGTTGCAAGCACCTACGGCAGCGCCAGTGTTGCAAAATGCCGCTGCCGCGCCAGATTTGCAGGTATCTGGCGCAGCACCAGCGCGGCAGCTACCTAGTATAGCAATTGTACTGCAATGGGATGAGTTCCTAAGGAGCGCTGGGGTCGGTTCAAATAAGCTCTTTATTGAGAACCTAAAGCGAGTTCGTGTGACGAGATTTGAACCTGGAGTGATCGAGGGAACCGGCCCAGAGTTTAATATAAATACGATTAATCGCGAGAAGCGAAAGTTCTCCGATCTTCTTAATGAATTTTTGCATCGCAAAGAAATGGCGGGAACCCCTAACTGGAAGATTACATTTATTAAGGGTCAGGGGGCGGCTGATAGCGTAGTGCAGGAGACCAAATCCAAGGTCAGAGCGGAAAGCGAGGAGATCCAGTCGCACCCAGCGCTTCAGAGCTTGCAGAAGATATTTCCCGGCAGCAAGGTAGAGCAGGTACGAACAAAGAGCTAATTTTATAGATATCGTTAGTGAGGTGATGTATGGCGAAGGGGTTTAACGGAGTTCCGGGTGGTAATATACAGGGCCTGATGCAACAGGCGCAGCGCATGCAAAAGGATATGCAGAAGGCGCAGGTTGAGGCTGAGGCCTTTGAGGCTGAGGGAAGCGCAGGCGGCGGCGCAGTTAAGTGCAAAGTAAACGGCAAATACGAGATTCTGACCGTTGAGATTAAAGCAGAAGCGGTTGATCCTAGCGATGTTGAGCTGCTGCAGGATATGATACGAGCGGCCACAAACGATGCGCTTGCCAAGATTAAGAGTAATTTTGATCAAAAGCTCTCTAGTGTGACCGGCGGTGTCGGTGTACCTGGGCTTTTTTAGGGTCTACTACAGTTTACTTATAAGGACCAATGCTGGCATTTCCTCCTGCTCTACAACGGTTAATCAGGGAGCTTTCAAAGCTCCCCTCAATCGGTGAGAAGACCGCAACACGCCTGGCCTATCACCTGGTTGCCAACGACAGAGAGCTCGCGCGTACTCTTGGAGTTGCGTTGCAGGGTGCGGCTGCGCAGGTGCAACTTTGCCAGCGCTGTTTCTTTCTAAGCGAAGAGCCGTTCTGCTCGCTCTGTAGGAATCAATCACGAGATGGCACGATCCTCTGCCTTGTTGAAAAGCCTGTCGATCTGGTCGCTATCGAACGGGGAGGGGAGTTTAAGGGGGTCTACCACATTCTACATGGCCTGTGGGCGCCGCTGCGTGGACAGGGGCCAGAGAACCTGAAGTTAAAGGAGTTGATGGCGCGACTCTCTATTGAGCCAGTTAAAGAGGTTATCATCGCTACAAGTGCCACTGTTGAGGGGGACGCAACGGCGCTCTATGTAGGTCGGTTGCTGGCAGAGGTGGGGATTAAAGCTACCCGCCCCGCGCAGGGAATTCCGAAGGGGGGAGAGCTTGAGTACGCCGATGATGTAACCCTCTCACGGGCCTTTGCAGCACGCAGTACGTTGCAGGTTTTCTAAGACTACCGGCATATTTTTGGCTGTTTTTAAGCCGTTTAACCCACTGCTTGTGTTGACTTTACGGGGCTGTAAGGGAATTATCTTAAGGCAACTGTTCCCCGGTAGCTCAGTTGGTAGAGCAGGTGGCTGTTAACCACCGTGTCGGGGGTTCGAATCCCTCCCGGGGAGCCAGATCTAAAAATTCTGGCATTTACCAGATAGTATAACAACTTAGACTGGGATCGTAGGCTTACAAGCCGACGGGCAGTTGTTGTTGGTCCTGTTGTTGGTCCTGTTGTTGGTCCTGTCGGTGAACTAGGTGGCTAATGCAGTTTAAGCAGCAGCCGTTTAAGTACCATACTTTGTCGCTGAAACTGCTCAAGATGGCGTTGCATCTGAGAGAGCGACTTGCTTGATTCTGCGGCGTTTAAAGCTGAATCAGTGCTGTTTGTGGCGTGTGCTTGCTCGAGCTCCTCTAGGCGCTCAACGAGCTCCTCTAGTGCGGTCAATGGATTAGCTGCCGCGTAGGCCGGTTGGTCCTCATCTTCAACAGAGCTCTTTCGATCTCGGATTACCTCTATTTCTATCTGGTCAACAAGTTTTGAGCGCTTCTCTTGCTCTTCATGTGTACTCATAGAAACTCTTTCGCCTCGTTAGACATGGCAATAGAGGTAATCAGCAAGATCCGTTCTCGGATCGTAGGATATACGCTAAATCTAGTAAGCGCTTGCTAACACTATTGAAGGGGCAATTGATACCCATTTAAATTGTGGGCCTCTAGGCAAAAATTACCTAGAGGCTCTAGTGCTTACTATATAGCTAAGGTGCTAAGACTAGTGCCCATGTCATCAAATTTTCTAGCCCTTGCTCCGATCTGGTACGTTGCTTTTCTATTTAGCACCGTATGCCATGAAGCCGCACACGCCCTTGTAGCGAAGTGGGGAGGCGACCCAACAGCATACGCAGGGGGTCAGGTTACTATCGATCCTATTCCACACCTTAAACGGGAGCCTTTTGGCCTTATAGTTATACCCATTATAACGCTGCTCGCCTCAGGGGGTGGGAGCATGTTCGGTTGGGGCAGCGCTCCGTTTGATCCATTCTGGCAGATCCGTTACCCACGCCGCGCGGCGTTGATGGCACTAGCGGGCCCGATTGCTAACTTTCTGCTGGCTATAGTAGCTGCCTGTTTGATGTATATCGGACTCTCCAGTGGATATTTCGAGCTCTCAGTAACAGCGCTAGTTTCTGCGTCGGATGGCGGGATGCTTGAGGGAGTTGCGCAGCTACTCAGTATTCTATTTACCCTTAACATTATCCTGGGGGTGTTTAATCTTATCCCTGTACCACCACTTGATGGATACTCGGTACTCGGGCTCTTTTTACCTGAAGAGACCTTCCTTAAATTTCTTGAGGTTGTGCGTAATCCAGCCTTCTCGCTCTTTGGGGTCCTGATCGCCTACCAGCTCTTCCCGGTGCTCGTGTACCCGGTCCTAACCTTCGCCGTCAGACTATTTCTTAGCCCTCTTCTTGGATAGGCATTGGCAAGTTGGACAGATATGGGTGCCGCGCTGACCAACAACCAAGCGCTTAATCGTAGCGGCACAGCGCTGGCAGGGCTTACCAGTTCGTCCATATACGATCGGTCGATACATTCCGTTATCTACAACTCCATCACCAAAATCAGTGCCCTGCAGTAAGATAGCCTGCGAGAGAGTTTCTCTAATCGCATTATAAAGGGGCGCAATTTTATCTAAAGGGATGCGGTAGCTTTGAGTCTCTGGATGAATCTTAGCTTTCCACAAAGATTCATCAACGTAGATATTTCCAAGCCCTACGATCAGACCCTGATTAAGAAGTAGGGGCTTAATCGCACCCTTTCTAGCCCGCAGCATCTCTGTGAGTATCTCTAGGGTAAATTCATTGCTGAGCGGCTCTACCCCTAACTTACCGACCACCTTTTCAGGCGAGGCTGTCAGGTACATACGACCAAACTTTCGAGTGTCATTAAAACGGAGGCTCTTTCCGTTACTTAAAAAAAGGATGACCCGATCGTGCGGAGCAATGGGCACAGTGGCTGGATGTATATCTAGTGAGCCGCTCATCCTCAGGTGGGTATATAAAAAGTATGGGGGCGTTGAGGTAGTTCGTATCCCGATAAACTTTCCACGGCGAAAAACCTCTGCGATCTTTGCTCCAACGATCTGACGCTTAAAGTTGCCAGGCTTGTTAAGCGCGACCGTACGCGCCCACAGCACCGTGGCCTCCATAATGGTTAGCCCCTCAAGGTGCTCCTTAAGGTTTCGAACCGTTGCTTCAACCTCAGGTAGTTCAGGCATACATGGTTTTAAAAATTAGCAGTAACAAGGACGTATGGTTAGCCTATCTTAGCAACTTTTAGCGCCAATAATCTCTGGTAGCCCTTCATTTTATCACTCCGCTGGCCGATCTTATAATAGAGGGGGAGTAGTTCAATAAAGGGTTATGCGAGTCATTCATAAGGCACAAAATAACGCGATGTTCCTAGAGTTGTCCACTTCAGACGACAAGTTGAAGCTTTTCGCGCGCGTAACGCCTCAAGATGGCTATGCAACGGCTAGTGAGGAGGACCTCAAACGCGAGATCTTAGCGGTAACCCCCGAGGAGCTGATAGATCAGAGGGTACTCTCCGATATCATAGAGGAGCTTCGACGGGGTAATGGGTGTGAGGCGCGGCGCGTTGCAAAGGGTACTGCGCCGGTTTCTGGAAGGGATGGCAAGCTAGTGTGGCTCGTACGACGATTTTCTCCCGGTAAGGCCGAGGATATGGAGCGCGAGTTCGTTGACTTTTTTACCCTAGGACTTTTTGAAAATATCGCAGTCGGGTGTGAGGTAGCGCGGGTCTATAAGCCGAGCACTGGAATAACTGGCAAGGATGTTCTTGGAAAGCCGCTCTCTGCTCGAGCAGGTAAGAATCTCTCTCTGCGCTTCGATAAGACCATAGAGCTGAGGCAGGTGGATACCGAGGAGGCCTATTCCACACTTGTTGCGACAATTAATGGGTATGTGCACGAAGAGGGCGATAAGTTTGGTATAAAGGATACCCTCAACATACCGGGTAATCTTGACTACAGCATGGGGCACCTCGATTTTATCGGCAGTGTAAAGATCCAGGGAGATATACAGAAGGGCTTTAACATTAAGGCTAGAGGAACGATTGAGGTTTTAGGATCGGTTTTTGGCGACAATATTCTTACCAGCGATTCATCAATTACCATTAAAGGGCTTCATTACGGTGGCAAAGCCTCGTTTCTTTCGGCAAAAGGCGATTATACGGCTGATATTGCCGAAAAGGTTTCAACCGAGGTTGGTGGTAATATTACGATAGGCCGAGAGGCTAGAGATTGCAGTTTGCACACCTCCTCTGCGGTATTCGCATCGCATGCGAAGATTATTGGGGGCTCCGTCTGGTGCGTGAATGGTTTTGAAGGGGCGGCTGTTGGTAACGGAAGTGGGGTAAAGACCGAGATCGAGCTACGTAACGAGCTCGAGGTTACTAAGGAGTATAGAAAGTTAAGCGAAAATGTGCAGAAGCATGAAGAGGCAGCCGCTGCCCTTGAGCTCCATATCGGACCCTATCTGAAGAATCGTAGCCGTGTGCCGCTTTTAAATAATCAGTTCAAAATAAAGATAACAGCATTACTTGATAAGTACGATCAGGTTCAAAAATCGCTGCAAGTTCTCCATAATTCTGAGAAGAAGTTAAGGGATGCAAAGCCTATTGAGTCTAGTGCGAGCGTAAACGTGCTTGAGACCATGTACAGTGGAGCCGTACTCAAGACCGGCAGTAGCGCTTTCGAGATAAAAGATACGCTGGCCGGACCGCTCAGCTTTAAACCGACAGAGGACCGCAGTAGCTGGAGTACCGAACAGTTTAAGGCCTTAATTAAAGGGTGATAGATATGGAAAAGAGAGATCTACTTTCGAATATTAATTCAGCTAGAGCGCTGGGCCTGCAATTGATACCACCAACGTTGCTGAGTGATAGTATTGGCTCAATCGGGCTGAAGACTCCCATTGTGGTTGGTCCTAAAACTAATTTAAAGGAGTGTGTCGCAATCCTACAGAAGCATAGGATCGGAAGTCTGCTTATTACAGATGATGATGGGAAGCTGATCGGCATCTTTACGGAGCGAGATTGTATCCTTAAGGTAATGGATAAGGTGGAGTCGCTTAGCGCGGCCATGGTCGAGGATTTTATGACCAGGGATCCCGTACGAGAGTCCCCAGAGGCCTCTGTAGCTTTCGCGCTCAATCTGATGTCGCACGGTGGGTTTCGTCACGTTCCTATAGTTGATCAGGATGACATTCCGATCGGGATTATCTCGGTTAAGGATGTAGTCGATCATATAGTTAAGTGTATGCTTGAGGCGATCTACAAGGCTTGCGAGACAGAGTAGAGCACAATTTATAAGCACTAATATGGAACGATTTCCCGCCGTCACTCTTAAGCTACCGGATTGGATAGATGAGATAGCGCGTCCGGGCGAGATCTTCGTATCGCTGGAAGAGCGGATGCGTTTTGTCATCTCACTGGCCGCTAGAAATATAGAGCGCGGCACCGGTGGGCCATTTGGAGCCGCTGTTTTTGAGGTTGCAACGGGTGCTCTGATAGCTCCCGGTGTTAATATAGTCGTCCCACAAAGCTGCTCCGTTGCGCATGCTGAGGCGTTGGCGCTTATGGTCGCCCAAAAAATGCTCGGTACCTTTGATCTAGGTGCCCCTGGTATGCCAAACATGGAGCTAATAACGACGGCGCAGCCCTGTATTCAGTGCTTCGGCAACGTGTGGTGGTCCGGTATCAAGAGAGTAGTAACCGGCGCATCTACGCAACAGACCGAGGCTATCGCCGGATTTCGTGAGGGGCCGGTGCCGCTAGATTGGGCTGAATTGCTTAGAGATCGTAAACCGAGCATTGAAGTTATTGAGGGTGTGCTTGCAGATGAAGCCTGTCAGGTTTTGCAACGCTATAAAGAGAGCGGCGGATATATATATAATCCGGATAATGCATAAAAAAAGGGCCACCCGCAGGCGGCCCTTTTAAAGGTTTAATGTAACTATTCACCCGGGCAGATCCGTGTGCGTTAGCCCCTATCAAGGGGCGAGTTTGCGGAGCAAACTGGGGTGAAAACAATAACTATTCACCCCAAAATGAGCGTCCCCGATCAGGGGACGACAAGAAAGGGTGGGTCTTTAGGGCCGATCGCAAGATCGAATCATTTTAATCACCGACAAGTTTATACGGGGTGAATAGTTACGGTTTAATCACTAACTCGCTACTACTAGAGCAAGGGTGCTATCAGAAGCGCTAGAATTGACACCATCTTGATTAAGATGTTGAGCGATGGTCCCGAGGTATCTTTAAACGGATCCCCTACGGTATCACACACAACAGCTGCCTTATGGGCATCGGAGCCTTTCTTCTCACCCTCAATGAGCCCCTGCTCGATGAACTTCTTAGCGTTGTCCCAGGCCCCGCCGGTGTTCGACATGAAGATTCCAAGCACAACACCAACTACGGTGGTTCCAAGGAGTAGCCCGGCAAGCGCCTCTGGGCCCATGATGAATCCAACCAAAAGCGGTGTGATGAAGGCGACTAGACCAGGGGCGCGCATCTCGGAGAGAGCTGCCTTGGTTGCGATCTCAACACAACGGGACACGTCGGGCTTAACGCCCTCTCTGCCCTCGAGGAGTCCAGATATCTCACGAAACTGTCTGCGAATCTCAGTAACGATTAGCCCAGCAGCCTTACCAACCGACTGCATGGTGAAGGCCACAACGAGACATGGCAACATCGCGCCGAGAAAGACACCCATAACGAGCATCGGATTTGTGATGCTCAGGTCGATCGTTCTGTTTGCAGCGGTAAAGGTCTGTGTGTATGCACCAAACACCGCTAGAGCTGTAAGCCCAGCAGAGCCGATAGCAAACCCCTTGCCGATAGCGGCGGTGGTATTACCGAGAGCATCGAGCTTATCTGTAATGGCACGCGTCTCTGGACCGAGGTGCGACATCTCTGAGATTCCACCAGCATTATCAGCGATCGGGCCGTAGGCATCGATCGTCATAATGATACCCGTAGTTGAGAGCATCGCCACACCCGCTAGAGCAACTCCGTACACGCCACCGAAATAGTTTGAGATAAGAACCGCTGCAACGATGAAGATTAACGGCAATGCAACGCTGCGAAAACCAACGGCGATGCCGTTGATCATACAGGTAGCAGGGCCGGTCTTAGCTGCGTTAACGATCTCAAATATCGGCTTCGATGAGGTATAGTACTCAGTGGCTAATCCAATACCGATACCGCACATGGTGCCGAATATAACTGGCAACCAGAGCGTTACGTTAACCGGAGTTATCATGAAGAACCCAAGGCTGAACCCGAGAAAGAGTAGGGATGCGATCAGGATCGACATACGCAACGCCTTCGCAGGATCCCCATCCTTAAGCAGCGACATCCACTTGATCGCGATAAATGATGCGATCGTCCCAAGCAGCCCGAGTATCAGCGGAGTAGCCATTAGCCACTGGCGATATTCAGTTATGTTTGAGGTCGGCTGGAAGCTGGTTATCTTGCCGATTAGATCGGGGCTTAACGTTGCTGCCAACGCTATGCAACCGATTATGCAGGTAACGTAGGACTCAAATATATCTGCGCCCATGCCTGCCACGTCACCAACGTTATCGCCGACGTTGTCAGCAATTACGCCAGGATTACGAGGGTCATCTTCCGGAATACCGGCCTCTACCTTGCCTACAAGGTCGGCACCTACATCGGCGGCTTTCGTATAGATACCACCACCTACGCGAGCAAAGAGAGCTACAGAGGAGGCGCCCATTGCGAAGCCGATAATCGGCTCATACGCCTCTGGGGTATTGAAAATTAGGCAGAGTATGCCAAGGCCTATCAGGCCGAGCGCTGCTACGGTTAGTCCCATAACTGCGCCACCGTTAAAGGCGATCATAAGCGCCTCACCTGGCTGCTTATTAGAAGCGGCGTATGCCGTTCTTACGTTGGCGATAGTGGCAGACTTCATGCCGAGATATCCGGCTAGAAGCGAGCTAGCTGCTCCAAAAACAAAGCAGAGCGCAGTTGGAAACTTTAGTGCCCACCAGATGCCTAAAAAGGCGATGATGATAAACACCGACAGGTACTGCGCCTGTTGTTTAAGATATGCGTTAGCGCCATCACGAATCGCAGTACTAATTTCCTGCATACGGGAGTTGCCAGCAGGAAGAGCCTGAATGCCAACGTACATCCTGTAGGCAAGTAAGAAGGCCACCAGTCCAAATGCCGGCGTGGCCCAAGTTAATAGAAAGTAGATCGATTGCTGCATGGTAAGACTCAACTCACAAAAGATATGGTTTGACTTAAGACATGGTCGTAAGTAACGGTGTCCTAAGTGCTTGAAACAACAAGCTGACGGATTGTAGCCGTTGTATCGGAGGAGTCAACTTCAGGCAGAATATTTCAGAAAAAGCTGCTAGGTAGCTAATCTCACTAGCATTTCCTCGAAATATGCGCGTTTGGTTTGGTCTAGTGAGTAAGCTTTCTGTATTTAATGCGGTGCGGAGTTTCAGCATCAGCGCCGAGCCGTGTTCTACGGTCGGCCTCGTACTCCTGATAGTTGCCCTCAAACCAGACGACCTCGCTGTTGCCCTCAAACGCGAGGATATGGGTCGCAATTCTGTCGAGGAACCAACGATCATGGCTTATCACGACGGCGCAGCCTGCGAAGTTTAGCAGGGCCTCCTCTAAAGCACGCAGGGTATTAACATCGAGATCGTTAGTGGGCTCATCGAGTAGGATTACGTTCCCACCTGAGCGCAACATCTTCGCCAGATGAATACGGTTGCGCTCACCTCCGGAGAGGGCGCCAACTAATTTCTGCTGATCCGCTCCAGCAAAGTTGAACTTCGCTACGTAGGCGCGGGCGTTGACCTCTTTATCGCCAAGCTTAATCAGATCTAATCCGTCCGAGATCTCATCATAGACGCTCTTCTTGTCGTTTAAGGTATCGCGACTCTGATCGACGTAGGAGAGTACAACGGTTTCGCCTACCTTAAAGCTGCCTGCGTCTGCCCCGTCCTGGCCTGTAATTAACCTAAAGAGGGTCGTCTTGCCTGCACCGTTCGGCCCTATCACACCAACGATACCGCCGCGCGGAAGGTTAAAGCTAAGGTTTTCAAAGAGCATGCGCTCGCCGTAGCCCTTGGAAACGCTCTGCGCCTGAATGACCACATCCCCCAGACGCTTGCCTGGTGGAATGAAGATCTCAAGCTCTTCGATCTTGCGATCCTGCTCAACGTTGAGCAGCTCGTCATAGGCTTTAATACGTGCCTTTGATTTTGCTTGGCGCGCGCGTGGTGATTGTCGGATCCACTCTAATTCTCGCGCGAGGGTTTTCTGTCGCTTTGATTCACCCTTTTCTTCAAGCGCCAGACGGGCGTGTTTCTGTTCTAGCCAGCTTGAGTAATTTCCCTCCCACGGCACGCCGTGACCACGGTCGAGCTCTAGGATCCATTGCGCTACGTTATCGAGAAAGTAGCGATCATGGGTGATGCACACCACCGCGCCCTTATATTCGTTTAAGTGGCGCTCCAGCCAGGCGACCGACTCAGTATCGAGATGGTTCGTTGGCTCATCGAGCAGTAAAAGATCAGGTTTTTGCAGCAGTAGTTTACAGAGCGCCACACGACGCTTCTCACCACCCGATAGGTTTGCAACGGGGGAATCGCCCGGGGGGCACCGCAGGGCATCCATTGCGATCTCAAGGGTCCGGTCGAGCTCCCACGCCCCCATGGCCTCTATTCTGTCCTGTAGGGAGGCCTGTTTGTCGATTAGGCGCTCCATCTCATCGCTGGAGATATCGTCACCGAGCTTGGCGCTGACGGCTTCAAATTCAGCGAGTAGGGAGGCGGCCTCATGGCAGCCCTCCATTACGTTCTCCTTAACGTTCTTATCTGGATTAAGCCGCGGCTCCTGCTCAAGATAACCGACGGTTAGGTTAGCGCGAGGCATTACATCGCCACTAAACTCCTTATCTAATCCGGCTAATATCTTAAGAAAACTCGACTTTCCTGAGCCGTTAAGCCCCACGACGCCGATCTTTGCGCCCTCAAAGAATGAGAGCGAGATATCCTTAAGTACCTGTTTACCTGGTGGATAAACCCGATTGACGCGATGCATTGAGAAGATAATTGGTGGCATTTCGTAACGATACAGGGCAGAGCGGCTCAGGAGCAAGGGTGGGTGCGAATAAAATCGGAGAGAGGGGGCGGAGAAAGGGGAATAGAGAGGGGGGATAGTGATAGGGATAATGGCGGCAGGTATATGAATAGTGGGTTAGCACAGAGCATCTACGTGCGCGATCGTCCGTAGTTTCGACTTCTGATAGCTGGATCTATTTTGATTATCAGGAGGAGGACCCTGATCGCTGGTCATCTCAGTCCGTACCAAGTTCCTTTGCCTATCCCGTTTTTAGCAAGGTAATTTTTATCAGTCAGGTTGCGAAAGTGTAACGTATTACGGCTAACGCCAGTTAATCGAATCATATCACCTATCGAAACACGCCCATGCTGACGAGCGTGATCAATAATTTATAGATAGGAAAATCAATTGATTTTCCGTAAGTTCCTGACATGTAGTTGAGAGCTGTTATATGCCCCTTATGCTGGCGCAGTAAGGCTGAGCGTATATGCCCGTGTTGATTCGATAGGCTATAAGTTGCCCAAAAAGAGGGTAGGACTAGACCTGACCTGTGCTATTTTAAGAAAATTGAGAGATTGAGGAAACTTTTACTTTTTTTGGTCGATACTGATGTGAAGTCCTGAAAGCAAATGTGTACTAAGCTAATCTAAGTGCGCTGAGGCAGCACTGAGGCCGAAGTTTAGTCCCGGGTTTCTCCTGACAGGCATATGACTCAAATTGAACTGATAACGCGAGATTTATGTCCTAATCTTAGCACGGCATCTATAGCGCGGCCGCAATCCGCTACATTTTCAGTTGTTCTGAAAGGCGGCATGTCGATCGATGAGCTTACTCGGTTAAATAGTGCCGGTTTTTCTGTTATACGAAGTTCTCATGCTGGAAATTTACAAGCATCGAATATCGTCGCGGCGCAGAGCGGGGTTACGTTTCTGATGCATGAGCTTCTTTCAGTAGACGAAGAAAATTACTCCCCAGGAAGCCAGATTATTGGCGGTAAAAAAACTCATCTTTGTTCGCCAAGCAATAAAGTTGCCCTATGGCAAGATTGTGAGGGCGTCGAGTGGAGAGGCGAAGGGTTCACTTCCCCAATCCATGTTCATCTATCAGCGACGCAGAGTTATTGGCCTAATTCGACGTCATTAAGTGAGTTCATTCTTAAGCTGGGGAAAGACCAAGTAGAGAGAGTGCTTGAGCGGTTTATTAGCACAGATCGGGAAGTTGCCCACGCATTCATTGATGAGAATGGGGAGAAAATTCCCCTGGTTAATTTGAAAAGTGAGACAAGAGCCATTAACATTAAGTTTGCAGAAGCAAAGGAGATGCTATTAGGCCACTTTCAGATGATATCGGAAAGCATTAGGTGCGACCGCAAACCGACAAAAACTATCATGCCGGATACCGCATCCTTGATCGTACTTTCTACGATCGTTGATTTACTTGATCCGAAGAAGCGCTACGCACAGCAAGACGACGAACCTGCAGAAGTCTACCATCTTGCGGGAGTGCAAATGGTCAACTATTTGATAAATAATGGGCGTGTTTCGGCGATATATCTTGAGAGAATTACCGAGCTCTATCGTATAGCTCGAGAGGTAATACCTACGTTACCTGAGCACGTGATCTTTAATTTGGTTCCGACCAGCCATGTTGGGAAATTTATTTCGGTGGGAGGAAGTGAAAAAATGGAAAGAGTATTCTTGTTAGCGCGAAAATCTATCGCTTCCCGAGCTGAATTGAATACGGAAAAGCAGGCGCTTCTCAAGGAATATCAATCAAAGCTTGTTAGTACCACGAGCTATCAAGAATTTCATGAGTATATGAGCGTGGTAACGAATGATTTCCCTGCAGTGGCGCAAGAGGTTACGAAAAACTCGAAAAAGTTCTCAGCAGAAGAGTTCGGCAAAGATCCAACTAAAACCAAAGGAAGGCTTGTCGGCCTGATCGCGCTCAAGCTAAGTTCTGAAAAAATAGTAAAGGTTAGCGAGGCACTACAAAGCATTTCTGCTGAAATGCGTACATTGCGTGAAGAGGGGGCGATTTTACCGCGACGACTTTCTCAGTACGATGTTGCAGATACTCAATTAGCTCGAGAGCTTATTCCCATCTGTGTAAAGAATCTCTCTAGTAGCGAATTCTCTGAGCTAATTGGAATCATCTCGAAAGCTTAGATCATGGACAAAATCGATCTCCACAATGACCTTCTTAACTATTTGCTTATCGATTCGCAGCGAACTCCGTATGATGAAGGCCTCAAATGCTCGATTTCGCAGATGATCAAGGGTGAAATTAGGACACAGATATTGGCTGCGTTTTCTCTTACTCCCTCAGATCCTCGATCGCTTTCTATCCAGTTCGCGCGCTATTTAAAGCTCCGTTCGTGTAGGGAAAGCTTAGCTAAGCAAATTCAATTTCTTTGGGCGATTGAAGATGCTCAGCAACTGACTGGAGATTCTCCTCTGGGAAAAACAGTTGAGGATAAAATTCAGAATTTCTTAAGATCAAACAATGCGCCCGTGTATGTCAGCCTTACCTGGATTCATGAGAATGAGTTCGGGGGGGGAGATCGGACTAATGTGGGCCTCAAACCTCAAGGGTCTCAGCTTCTTGAGGTTCTAGCTGCAACGAACACGACTATCGATCTGAGCCATGCCTCGGACCGGCTAGCTTACGACATAATTAATTATCGCGAGAAAAAAGGTCATCAAAATGGGTTGATTATTAGCCATACCAATTTTAGAAGTGTGCACAATGTGCCTAGGAATGTTTCAGATGAGATTGCTCGCTACATACTGAAAGTAAACGGGCTGATTGGACTCTCATTTTCAAAGAGTCAGCTTGGTATTCGCGACCGATTAAACACCGAAGAACACTTTGGGTATGCTCTTTCATTAGATAAAAAGTTTGAAGAGGTCCTCTGCCTGGGGGGAGATATCTACCATCAGGAGGATGTTCCCCAGGCGCTTCGGAAAGCAACAAGTAATTTTTATCCAGAGCTTTCGCAATCAGGTGATTACATAACCTTAAATGCACTCAGTCCAAACTTTCTTTTTGCAAATGCTCATCGGTATCTGAAGAGAAACAATTTTATCGCGGCTGATTAAATATTTCGATCAACTTATTTCGATCAATTATGACTTGTACGTCGCTCGGAGGCTTTTAGTTCTATAAAGGAATGGTTGGGACTAATTCTCCGAGTTCTGTAGTTGCAAACTGCTCTGGTACATGAGGGTTTTCCAAGAAGGACAAGAATTTTTCAATTGAGTCGGCGTCGTTTGAAGCTGCAATGTGGTAGAAGTTTAAGCTGTTCCATATCAAGTGCACGTGTTCGAAGTGTCGATAAGCGACCCGTGTAAAAGATTCGATCGTTGTTTGCCCCCGCTCCATCGTTTCAATAATATCGCTTTTTTTCTTCGAAATTTCCTCAGCACTGAAGTAGAGCGACTTAAAGTTTGTATCCTTAATGCTTTCTCGTCTGAGATATTCAGCTTGATCACGGTGATTCATTTTCTCGAGAAAAATCATAACTCCCTTAGGCTTGAGTAGGCGCTTTACGTAGGCAATCTGTTCGTCTCGAAAATTGCCGTACATCTGAAAAGTCGTGTTTTCCCAAATGACATCAAAGCCGCCGGAGAAATGACCATACCGTTGTTTAATCAGAGAGGGCGTAATATCCGCAAAGCAACCTTTGTAGAACTGCGAATAGGAGTGACTACAAAGCCTCTTAAACTCAATCTCGTTGGCTTCATTCGGTGAATCAGTCAGCGTATAAATGCGACCTGCTGCGTATTCAGCGAGTGTTCTTGCGGCAGTTCCGTCCGCTGAGCTGGTTTCATAGAAACTAAATGGTTTGTTAGATGTCTCTGTCGTTTTCGCGAGCTTGTTCACGGCAACGCCAATCCGCACTAGTTCCTCGAGAAGAAAAGGAATGCTTGCGCAGCCGTGTTTCAAGAATGTGCCGAAGTTTCTTTTGAGAATGTCGTGATAGTCCGCTAATTCTTGATTCTGTTTCAAGAATTCAGGGGCGGCATAGATCTCTTTTCGAGGTCGTTGGGTAAGACCAGAGGCAATGCGCTCAAACACAGGAGCTAAGTTAGTGACCCGTGGACCACGGAGCAGTTGTTGCTTTATCTCTTCAAAATCGTAATTTTTACCACTTATTGCCCGAGGAGGAAATACCCCCTCAGCCAGTTGGCAAGATTGTTCTGTTTTGGACTCGCAAAGCATTTGAATGGCCATTGGATTTGATAACTTCCCAGATTTCGATCGCGCATTGCCAAATGCCTCGTTCTTTGCGCGAACTACTCTTTGGTATCGCCATCTCAGGTGGAAAGTTTCGTGTAAATTTGAAAGGATAGGAAGATCGAGTCACTTTTGGTAAGTATTTGCTCCGAGGTGCAGAGTGGTTCCCGGGAGGATTTTGTAAGCGTGGCCGCGACCGCCGCACTTCGAGAGTGGTTCTGGTGCATGTTGGGTGAGGGAATAGGGTGTAAGTCTTGAAAAAAGGAGCAATAGTATAGACCATCTCAGCAGGTCCGAGAGAGTGAGGAAATGATGTTGCGCTGAGTTGCTCTGTGCTACGCGGTTGATGGACTAGAAGTAACGCCGTACAAATGATCGCAAATGATCGCAAATGATCGCGCGAGAGGATCTACGCTATCACATCCGCAGTGAGGAGCTCTAGTTTATGGAGCTGTGCAAGCACCATTAGCAGATCAGCTACTTGCGCAAAGTAAATTGATCTTCCTATCCTTTATTCGTAAATTATATTTTAAATATCTGCAGATAAAAGCTTAAAATAGCGCCTCTTTTATAGAAAATGTCAAACCTAAAAAAATTAATACTCTGGCTACTAGTTAGCTCTTTACTCGGCGCTGCTGGGCTAACACTGGGTATGAAAGTCATTATTCCCGGCCCATCATCAAAAGCAGCGCTGCTGCTTAACAGTGGGGAGCGGATAGCACTGGATCATAATTTAGCGCCAAACGACGGACTGATTGTCATTATATCATCTTTAAAAGGCGATATTGATGACAGTTCAGGTAGGCAAGCTATTAACAAACTTATCACACGACTAAAAGCTCTGCGCATGTCCGATAAAGACTTGCCACTTTTTACGCTTATAGAGTCAGCGCATGACAGCCTCAGCCTCGATTCAGAAACATTGATCTCAGAAGGAAAAACACATGCGCTGGTTATAGCGCAAAGCAGATCCCCAATTTTTAGATCCTCAAGGGAATTTAGCGCTATACCAGCTACTTTATTAGAGTGGCATCAAGAGCATCCTGAGTTCAAATATGGCTACTTGAGCCATGCAACAGGCGAGAGTGAGGTACTGAGCATGATTGCAAGAGATCTAGATCGCTCGCTTATATATACGACGCCTATTACTCTATTAATTTTAATCTGGGCTTTTCGATCTATTATTGCCGCATTAATTCCGCTCATAATCGCTGCAATCAGCCTTATCAGCTCCCTCGGACTAAGTGCGATAGTAAGCCACTATATCGGCGAGATCTCTGCGACAGCTTCACAGCTAGTAGTGCTGCTTGTGCTCGCAATAGGTGTTGATTATTCGCTTTTCTTTATCACTCGTGCGCGAGAAGAAATGGCAATAAAAAACAACCTGCTCGAAGCAATTCACATAACTAGAAAAACTACTGGAGTAGCTATTTTTTGGAGTGGCCTGATCGTTTCTATCTCATTAGTCGGGTTACTCCTAATGAATGATACGGTGCTTAACTCAATGGCAATCGTTTCGATTATTTCGGTACTTACCACTTTGACAAGTTGCCTCTATGCACTGCCTGCTCTACTAGCACTTTTCCCAAGCAGCCTTAAAGTACACCCTCAATTAGCAAGAAAAGACTCTGGGCGATCCTTAACGGAGTGGAGCCTCCGCACGCCTATCATTTCAGCAACTATACTTCTATCTGTGCTTCTATTCTTTTCATATTTTATGTTGCAGATAAATCTCGGCAACACCATGACTCCTGACACCTTACCGCAATCACTTCAGAGTATGCGAACTTATAAAACTCTTGAGCAAGAATTCCCAGATAAAGCGGGCGGTGATATATCGCTTATTCTTTACGGTAGAAATCTCCAAAATCTTGAAGATTCCGGCGAGATGTCACTGGCCTTAGAGCAGATTCGATCTGTAGGTCTCCGTGGTCCAATAAAAACAGAAGTTTCTGATGATTTTCAAGTTGAACGTTTTAAGCTATTAACTAATGGTAACGGGAATGACTTAGCAACAAAAGAAATCGTTAGGACACTAACTGATCAGACATTACCGAATATTTTTGAGCCTTTAAATATAGAAGCACATCTTGGTGGGGTTATTCCCTATACACTTAGCGAAGCGCAAAAGTATCTTTCACGGATGCCAATTGTATTTGCTACAGTGCTTGGATTGAGTTTTATCTTCCTGCTAATAGCATTTCGCTCAATCATTATTCCAATCAAAGCGATTGTTTTGAATATGCTTTCTACCAGTGCTTCTTTTGGGATTCTGGTATTAGTATTTCAATATTTTCCTCAAAGTATTTTATATACCGAAGTAATTGAAAGTTTTGTTCCCCCACTGCTTTTCACGATCCTGTTTGGACTTTCAATGGATTATCATGTTTTTATGCTTTCACGAATTTCTGAAGAATTTCACAAAACTCGGGATTCAAGAGCGTCAGTTAGGATCGGTATTCGCCAAACCTCCAGAACGATTACCAGCGCAGCTTTGATAATGATGTCAGTCTTTTTAGTCGCAGCGACATTAAAGTTGCCCGTGATGAGACAGCTCGGTATCGGCTTAGCTGTTGCTGTGCTAATAGACGCCACATTAATTCGTACTATTCTATTACCAGCAACGATGTTACTTCTTGGCCAGGCAAACTGGTATCTTCCTAAGTGGCTACGTTTTTTGCCTCGTGTTTCATTCTAATCATAGATAGGAATTGCGTCGTCAGCATGTGCTGAAAATGGCAATCTGGGGTAAATTATGTACCTTAAAATATGTAAAGGATCAGGTGAGACTTCATACTAGAGTCCGGCGTTCCTAGCGCTAGCCCTGGGAGCACGTTGCCCTTAAATACCTGTTTTGCTTGGTATATAAACCCGATCAATGTGAGGCATTGATGTAGATAGTTGGGGGGCATCTCGCAAAGGAGATCTGGAATAACCCCGTAGGGACCAGGCGCACACGCAACAATTTTCATAAAATTACGATTACAGCCAGCGAGATTGCTTTTTTTGTACTATTAGGGGCGCGGATCGGGTAGCCTCCGCCCAGTTATTTACGGAGATTCGCGATGCAGAGTTCTCGTATTAGCGAAAAAGGTAGCTACCTACTTGAGGTGGCGGTCGTTACCATGGGCCTGGTCTTCTTTATCGTCGGAGCATTCGACGTAGCGCGCATCTTTCAAGCGCGCGGGGCAGTTAGGGCCGGAGTGCGCGAGGGGCTGCGTTGCCTCTATCCAACAGATCATGGCTGCTCAGGGGTTGTCTCACCGGGGGCGTCCTCGCCATCGACGCTCTTTGATGCCTGGGTTTGGAAGAGCGGAATGCTATATGCTGTACCGCATCAACCGTGGACCGCGGCGGCCTCCTGGATAGCTGAGCCGGGTCTCGAAACCCCGCAGGTTGAACGGTTTATCCAGAGCGTCGATATAGAACAAAAAAACTACAGGTTTGAGCAGCAAGAGGTGCTTTATCCGGTACAGGCGCACTCTCCGTATCTGCTGCAGGTGCGATCACTTCCGAGGGTTGGTGGAGATCCCCTAAATCCAGGCTTCTTCCTTCCTGGCTCGAGTGGATCAACGAAGATGTTGCCGAATCAGACAGTTAAGTTAAACAATATCGATGTGGTGGCTAGCAAAAAGCTTGGTGATGGAACCCAATCCTATACCTTTAATATGATGGATGCCTGGCAATCCTCCGCTAGTGATCTGTTATTAATTAATCAGATCCAGAGTAGTAAGGGCGTAACGGTGCCCTGTTATTCCGATACACCACTAGAGAACTGGAACGACCAGACGCTACAGTGGTCGCAGGGCTACAACCAGTGTCAGTATCGAAAGCAAAACGCAGCTGATTCTGGTTACAATTCATTAATGAAGGGCGGAAAGCTCCACGCCCCACTGATGTTTCAGATCTCAGGTAAGGCCTCCGTAAGCAATAAGGCTACGGGTGGCACGCTTCTTATCTCCATGGAATGGAAGGATGCAGGTGGTACACAGCAGAATAATGATTTAGGTGGGCGGGTTTTTTCCGGTGATGGGAAAGCTAATTTTATTGTGCGGGGAGCGGCGGACTCCGATATCATTAATGACAAAGCTTATACAAACTACGAGAAGGAGATTAATGCTCACGGAACCCTACCCCTTATACCTTTCGATGCACAGGTAACCATTAAATTTGTTCTTAAGAGCAAAGATGGGCAGCAGGTCAAATGGGAGGGAGGGGAGTTGAAACTTTTTTATCCCGCCTTTAAATTTGTCCACGAAACCTTCGACTGTGACTATTCAGCAAATCCCGCCACCTGTGCAAAACCACCCGCATACGTGAAAACGCTTTACAATGAAGTCAACCTTTCACAGCAGCTAACGTTAAATACTCCACCCGCTGCGCTGTGTCAGAGAACGGTAAAGGTGGGATATGAACCCGATGCGAGCAGGCGTCTGAAAGAGATAAGTAGCTGCATCAGCACCACAGGGAGCTGCTCCTCGCGGTGTAAGGAGCTAGGGGTCTGTAATCCAGCACCGCACAGCTTCTGGACAGGTGACCTGCAACCCTCTGCAGCATGTGAGGTTATAAATAAGAATTACCTATGCGATAAACTTAAGAAACGCTATTTAATGGGGTGTGTGCCGCCTGATGATGACCCGAGCAAAATTCCCCCAGAATGTACTGTGTCAGATTTTAATCCGGTCCTAGATAAGCTTAGCAAGATAAACTACTCCCCTCAGGTAATGGCGGAGC
>JAPLFS010000008.1 GCA_026390555.1 Pseudomonadota bacterium | reverse complement strand
GCGTAGCTACTGGAGCGAGCTCGAAGGGGATCTCAGGCGCGCCTTTAGATTTCTGCACGTCTCTACCGACGAGGTCTACGGCTCCCTAGCGCCCTCCGATCCAGCTTTTAAGGAGACCCATCCCTACGAACCGAACAGTCCATATTCGGCCTCAAAGGCGGCCTCTGATCACCTGGTTCGTGCCTGGCACCATACGTATGGGTTACCGGTACTGACAACTAATTGCTCCAACAACTACGGCCCATTTCATTTCCCGGAGAAACTTATTCCGCTCTGTATTCTTAACGCCCTAGCGGGCAAGCCTTTACCGGTATACGGAGATGGACAGCAGGTGCGCGATTGGCTCTATGTGAAGGACCACTGTGTCGCTATTCGCAAGGTTCTCGAAGTGGGTGAGATCGGAGAGACCTATAATATAGGTGGATGGAATGAGAAGGCCAATCTCGATGTGGTTCATACCATTTGCGAGATCCTTAATGAACTTCAGCCCCGTTCTAATGGCGGATCGTACGCAGAGCAGGTTACCTTTGTCACGGATCGACCTGGACACGATCGCAGGTACGCTATCGACGCCTCAAAACTTGAGCGTGAGTTAGGTTGGAGGCCCGCTGAGACCTTCGACACCGGTATTCGTAAGACTATCCAGTGGTATCTCGATAATAGCGCCTGGGTCTCTAGCGTAACGAGTGGTGATTACCGCACCTGGTTAGACACCAATTACGGTGGTCGGTAGTAATAGAGGGATAGACACTATGAAGGTCGAGCGCCTAGCAATACCAGATATTGTCATGATTGAGCCCAAGCTCTTTGGGGATGATCGTGGATTTTTCTTTGAGAGCTTTAACCATAAAAGGTTTGAAGAGGTAATCTCTCGGCGAGTTTCCTTCGTTCAAGATAATCATTCGCGCTCCGTCAGGGGAGTGCTGCGCGGGTTGCACTATCAGATTAAAGAGCCGCAGGGCAAGTTAGTGCGTGTTATAGCTGGAGAGGTGTTTGATGTTGTTGTCGATCTGCGTAAAGGCTCCCAAACATTTGGTAGATGGGTGGGAGAGGTTCTTTCGGAGGCAAATAAAAAGCAGCTCTGGATTCCAGAGGGCTTTGCGCACGGTTTCGTAGTGCTCTCAGAGAGTGCGGACTTTCTCTACAAGACAACTGAGTACTATGCGGCGCAGCACGAGCGTTGCCTAGCCTGGAACGATCCGACCCTTAAGATCGATTGGCAGATACAGGAAACACCGATCGTTTCGGCCAAGGATGCACAGGGCCTCTCGCTACAGGAGGCGGAGGTCTTTACGGATGAGCTCTAACGATAGCTTGTCAGCGCTACCTACCCTTACTGAGATACCATCAGCGCGCACCGCATTAGCGTGGATTAAGGAGCTTCCGGTACTAGGAAGGTGCGCCAGAGCTATTCATGCCAAGCTGTCTGAGCGGCGCTGGGCGAGGGACTGTCAGAGGCATGTACGCAATCCAGTTCGTTATCCAGCGCTACCTGCAATCGAGCTAATTACGGCTAGGCATAGAACACCAGGCGCAGAGCCTGCGCGTATAGCTGTGGTTGTGCACCTCTTTTATCCTGAGCTTTTAGATCAGATCTGCGGGTATCTTCGTAACATTACGGAGCCCTTTGATCTGATCGTTTCGACCCCACATAGGGAGCTGGTAGTACGGATAGCGCAGTATTGTGCAGATCAAGCAGAGTCTGTAACGATCGCTATCGCAGAGAATCGCGGGCGTGATATCGGCCCATTTGTAGCCCTCTATCGCAGTGGAATCCTTAGCTCGTACGAGATGGTGCTAAAGGTTCACGGTAAAAAAAGTAGCTATAGCGATGATGGGGCGCGCTGGCGTATGGCGTTGCTTGATGAGCTTTGTGGGAGTCCTGAGGTTGTCTCAAAGACGCTCTCAATCTTTCGGCGGGATAGTACAGTGGGAATAATCGGACCCGCAGCCTTTTATCTAACCAATGAGCGCTTCTGTGGTTCGAGTACGAGCATCCTGCAGAAGCTATTAATACCGGCTCAAATTTTAGAAGGGTCTATTAATCCTGGGTTTTTTGCAGGCTCAATGTTTTGGTTTCGTCCTAAGGCTATTGAATTGCTTAACCAGATACCGGAATCACAGCTCTGCTTTAGAGCAGAGGATGGGAGCTCCGATGGAACTTTAGCGCATGCGATAGAGCGGATCTTTTGCCCCTTAAGTACGGCGCATGGTTACGAGATCTCTACTATAAAGCGATAAACCGTTGGTGCAGGGTCGTATCGCCGGTCAGCTCAATATGGAATGAGCAGGCCCAGATATGGCCCTGCGATATAAAGATCGGTTGACTAGAGAGTGAGCTCTCAATAGTTGGTATGGGGCGCGCTTGAGTTGGTGGCAGGAGCGCCAAGAGGGGGGCTCTAATAAAGTGCGCTCGAATAGGGGCCTCCTGACAGCTAATTTGCAGCTCGGTAGTAAAAGAATCGAGCTGACCGCCGTAAAAATTTCTATGTGCGGAGATATCGATTAGGTCAAGCGAGCCCTGGGATGGATTATGCACCTGGCGCGCCGCAAGGATAGCCCCAGCGCAGATCCCCCATACTGGATGGTGACGTGCGAACTCCTGCAGCGCTGGCACCATCTCAAAGCGCTTGATAAAGCGAAGCATCGTAGTACTTTCGCCACCTGGCAGGATAAGTCTATCGATCTGAGTAAGGTCGTGAGGACTAGTTACACGTAGGGTTGATGCCCCGAAAGTGGCTAAGATCTCTTCATGAGGCTCAATGCACCCCTGAAAACCAAGGATACCAACCCGTGGGGCCATCGCCTACCAGCCTCGGTTTGCCAGGAGCTCCGAGGGCTCGATGCGGCTGATCTCAATGCCGCTCATGGCTTTGCCCAGATTGCGCGAGAGCTCAAGCAGCTTCTTTGGGTCGTTATAAAAACAGGTTGCATCGACAATGGCGCGCGCAAGCTTAGCTGGGCTCTCTGACTTAAAAATTCCGGAGCCAACAAAGACCGATTCTGCACCAAGTTGTCTGCAGAGTGCAGCATCCGCTGGGGTTGCTACCCCACCAGCGGCGAAGTTTGGAACCGTAATCTTACCGAGCTCTCGTACCTGTTTGATGAGAGCCAGGGGAACACGATATTCGAGCGCTTTATCTGAAAGTTGTGTCTCTGAGAGGGTGCGTAGCTCCTCAATGCCGGAGCGAAGATCCCTTAGGTGACGGACCGCTTCGATAATATTCCCTGTGCCGGCCTCACCCTTAGTGCGGATCATAGCAGCGCCCTCGTTGATGCGTCTGAGCGCCTCACCCAGATTAGTAGCGCCACATACGAAGGGGGTTTTAAAGGGGTGCTTGTTAACATGCAGGTATGGGTCTGCGGGGGTAAGAACCTCCGACTCATCGATAAAATCGATGCCGATAGCTTCAAGGATCTGTGCCTCGGCCAGGTGTCCGATACGGATCTTGGCCATAACCGGAATACTGACCGCATTTTTTATATCTTCAATCATCTGAGGATCGCTCATACGAGCAACGCCACCATCACGGCGAATATCGAAGGGAACTCGCTCAAGGGCCATAACGGCGATTGCGCCGGCATCCTCGGCTAGACGAGCCTGATCGACATCAACTACGTCCATGATTACGCCGTTGCAGAGCATGCGGGCTAGGCCTACCTTTATCTCAAATGAGCTGGAATCAAAGCTTTCTGCCTGAGAGTTCTTAGGTAGCTGAGAGTTGTTAGATAGCAGGGTGGTATTAGATAACAGGGTAGTATTAGCCATATCTTTAACGAACAAGATGAATTGTGGTGACCCCAATGGGACTCGAACCCATGTTTCCGACGTGAGAGGCCAGCGTCCTAGACCACTAGACGATGGGGCCACAAGCAATAATCTGGGCACGCTAGCACGGTCGTGAATCTGATTCAACCAAACCAAGGGGGAGTTGCGATTATTGCTTGAGTGCGTGGAGTGTAAGTATTACTCCTAATAAGAACAGCGGGTTGGTCAAGTAGTTTGGTTTATAGCGAACATCCCTTGGCCTGGTTGATGCGCATTGCTTGGCATGATAACCTGAGTCGTTCCGATCGTTTAAAGGATTCGGACATATTCGCCCGTGGTGCAATGGTAGCACGTCAGGTTCTGACCCTGAAAATCGAGGTTCGAGTCCTTGCGGGCGAACCATTTTTGCAACGCCCTTGCTGGAACTATGGGATGCGTTTAATTAGATCAATTATTCCAGTGCTCCTTACATCCTCCGTGCTCGGATGTGCTAGAGGGAACCTCGATCCCGCCAGCACTATGCCAAGCACAGTCGAGGTCGACGTTTCAAACGCCTCTGCAGGCGCCTTTACACCGGACGTTGAGAAGCGCTCTGCCGCGCTGCACCACTTTGTGATAGGTCAGCTCTCGCTAAATCAGCAGGACTTTCAAGGGGCCCTTGATAACTTCGCCAAAGCCGATCAGCTTAACGATGAGCCCGCAGCTATTATTCACACTAAGCTAGCGGATCTTTATCTCCGTTTTGGTGAGCTTGATAAGGCTTTAATGGCCGCCAAAAAAGCGATGACCGAAGATCCGATCGATCCGCATGTGCGTTTATTATACGCGGGAATTCTTGAAAGTCTTGGAAGGGATTCAGAGGCTGAGCCGATCTATCGTGCTATAATTGAGGAGTCTCCTGGCAAGTTTGACGCTTATGTACTGCTCTCAAATTTATACATGAAGCAGAAGAACTATGAGCAGGCGCTTGAAATTCTTCGAAGGCTGATAGCTAAACACCCGAACGAAATCGTTGGATACTACTACCTCGGACGGGTGTACGAGCAGATGAGCAAGCTCGATCGGGCAGAGGAGGCATACTCCAAGGTTGTAGCGGCAGATTCTGCCCTTACTAACGGCGCTACTGAACTGTTGCGAGTGCTCTTGCAACAAAATAAGACCGAGAAAGCCAAGGCCCTGTGTGAGAAGATCCTCAAAAAAGATCCGAGTAACGTCTTGGCGCGCAAAGTGCTTGGACACCTGATGCTTGGAGAGAGCAAGCTCGATCAAGCTTTGCAGCATCTGACGGTGTTGAAAGAGCTAGAAGCTGACCCGAGCGATACCCGTTTTAAGGTGGCGTTAATTCAGATTGAGAAACAGAACTACAAGGAAGCTGAGCGTGAGCTAAGCTTGGTGATTGCTAAAAATCCGAGCCATGCCGAAGCACGCTACTACCTGGCGTCAATTTATGCCGGCTCTGGCAAGCGTAAAGAGGCTATAGAGGAGCTGCTTCAGATTACAGAGGATAGCCCTATGTATGTTAAAGCCAGAACCTTTGCTGCGTTCGTTCTGCGCCAGGATGAGAAGCTCGATCAAGCGAGGGAGGTTATCGAGGATGCGCTTACTGCGGAACCAGGAAATAAGAATTTGATATTATACCGTGTGCTACTCCTGCGTGACCTTAATGAGTATGAGGAGGCCGAGCAGCAGCTACGTAGCGCGCTTGAAACAGAGCCAAAGGAGGAGCGCTTTCTCTTTAATCTGGGACTTGTTCTACGAGATCGAGGAGAGCGGGCGCAGGCCAACGTTATTATGGAGCAGGTCTTGGTCATAAACCCCAAGAACTCCGAGGCGCTCAACTACGTTGCTTACGCCTTGGCCGAAAGTGGAACCGAGCTTGAGCGCGCACAGGGGCTTATTCAACGTGCTCTTGAGGTTAGTCCAACAGATGGCTACTACCTTGATACCCTTGGCTGGATTCAGTTTAAGCAGGGCCAGCTTGTGTTAGCTGAAGAGACCCTATCAAAGGCTATTAATTTTTCCGGGGAGGACCTCGTTATCGTAGAGCACTACGTTGAGGTGCTGCTCGCGGTTGGAAAGCAGCACAAGGCGGTAGCTTTTATGAAGGCTATAGTTGAGCAGAGTCTTGAGGACCAGGAGCTGTTAGATCCGGATAGTGCTCAGATCTATAAGCGTATTAAGCAGAAGTTGCATGAAATATTACAGCAACACCCAGAGCTGCAAGGAATAGATAAGATGCAGCTCAGCAAGCCACCAATTCAACGGGAAGAGTACTCCTCGATGGGGTTCGACATTCTCCAGGATATGTAGCGTTAGGATCTTATATGGTCAATTTAGGAAGCTGTATGGGCTGCCTGTGCCTTATTTTTACTGCTGGATGCTCAGTAGCTCCTGCATTTCAGCCGGAAGCCACGCCGCTTAGATACGAAGAATCTATGGCGCACTGCGAGCAGCTCAATCAAGAGCGCCCCGCCATCGAATCCCTTAGGTCCCTTGCAGAATCAACTATCTCGCATAGTGGGGATTCTATTTCGTTTCGCTATGTGATCGTAACGCGCGAGCCTAAGGATCTGCGTATAGATCTATTGCCAATGGAGGGTGCTTTTACCCTGGGGCTTCTTGTAACGCAGGGTGAACAGATACTTTTGCTTAATACGCAGGATAAAACCTATCTAGAGACAGAGGACCGCGCCGCGGTGCTTGAGCGCTTTCTAGGGATTCGTGGCATTACGCGCGAGATGATTATAGCGATAGTGAGCGGAATTGCGCCGCACTTTGATTGCTCACAGGTAGAGATCCTGCAGGGGCAGGATGGGGTATCGGTTGCTATTGATAGGGTGCAGCATGTGGCCTGGGATCTCGCTGGTAATACGGGGCGCGTGACCGCATTTTATATCTTAAATAATGAGCACGATACGATAGGGGCGCAGGGCGCACTCTACTATTCGGGCAATGCTAGCCCCAGTTCGATGAGTCTCGCGCTCTATCAGCCGCTAGAGGCGCAGGGCATTATGTTATTTAAGAAGGTGGTTATAAATCCTGTCATAGCGGATGAGATCTTCACTATAGCGGTTCCGGGCGATTATTCAGAGGAACGCTAACCTAGTAATAGGTAGGATTAGGAGCTGAGATTTTTGGTTCCTCACCGATAAGTTTGTGTACATTAGATGGAAAACCCCTGCGCTGGAACGTGAACCGCTTCCCGTTACCTGCTCCCGCTCCGATACCGGTTAACCCTTAAAAACCAGCTTTGAGAGCATGGCCGCCAAATGGAAGTGGCGGCGCGGCGCAACTGGTTGACAATATCGCTATTTCCTTTTGGGAGGAGGCGAATAACACTAATAACCTATTCAGTAATTCAACCGACTTTTGATAGACTTCGAGCTTTTCATGACAAAACATATCTTCTATTAATCGGTTCTTTTCG
>JAPLFS010000007.1 GCA_026390555.1 Pseudomonadota bacterium | reverse complement strand
TCCCGTGCTGCGCAGCAGCGTACTTGCTGTCACGCCCTATCAATCGGCTTTTCATTTAAAACGCCTACAACGTAGATTATGTGTAACTAGTCAGAATAAACTAAAAATGATCGTTCACGTTGATGCTCTGTACCAACCCCTCAGGGGTCGATTTGCAGAGCCCGTCCAGCAGCGCAAGCTGCGGGCGCAGCAATGCGGTGGGGGTGACAACATTAACTGGTCACAAAATCTGCCGTCCCCGATCAGGGGACGACCAATCGAATTACCTATGAAACTTCCCCGTAATCTGAGTAGCTTGAATCGCGACATTAAACTACGGTGACCAGTTACGATTATCTAATGTCTTCTAAGTTCTTAGACGATATCCTATAGCAGCAGAGAAGGTCAAAGAGGGGGCTATGTCTAGTGCTGAAAAGCTGGTGAAGAGTGCTGTAACGAAGCAGGAGCAGATCTCCTTAGCGCTCGCGCACCTAATCCCCTTGCCACTCGTTCAGGAGGCCCTTACGATGCTCGACAAGGAGTTACCTGACAACATCTCATACCATACCAAGGGTCACACGCTCGAGGTACTGCGCGAGTCTATACGCTTTGCTGTTACAGAGGGGCTTTCTGAGCGTGAGCTTGAGCTGTTGGCGATAGCCGCCGCATTTCACGACACCGGCTTTATTAAGAGCCCCGTAGCAAATGAGTTAATCGGTGCAGAATTCGCTCGGGAAGCGCTGCAGCGTGCCGGCGGTTTCAGCACGAGAGAGATACAGCTCATAGAGCAGATGATCCTGGATACCAAATTAGTGGAGCTTTCTAGCGGCCCGCAACTGATCCCGTCTACAAAACTCTCCCGCTATCTGCTCGATGCTGATCTTAGCAACCTGGGGCGCGATGATTTCTTCGATAAGAGCGAGCTTCTACGCCAGGAACTTGGGGTTGAAGAGCGCTCTTTTCGCAGCCGTTCACTGCAAGTTATTGCGGGGTATCATTGGTTTACTGAAGCAGCGCATGCGCTAGGACAGAAAAAGAAAGAGGAAAATTTGCTATTGTTAAGGTCAATTATCGCTTCAGAATCTTCAGATCCTGCTGGATAAAGGCTAGCTAGGGAGCTATTAGTGCTTATCCTTATCGCGGCTCCATTTATCTAAATCAGGAAACCCGCTCTGTTCTAAAAGACGTTGCTCAACACCGCGCTGTACAGCCTCAATGAAGCGTTGCGGCGAGATGTGCGCGCGCAGCTTAGAAAGAGCCGCTTCAACTTCGACCTGCATTGCAGCAACCTCGGATGGTGCGGCGTTATTCTGGACGGTCTCAAGCGCTGTTTTACGAGCAACTAAATAATCTATCTCTAGATTAAAGGCGTCTGTCTTGCGCTTATTTGCGATAGCCTCTTCACGCGCAGAGCGCCCTACTCCCGCACCATATGCTCCACTAGCATGTGAGCTGTTTTGTTGTCCTGCGCCCAGTTGCTGCGTCTTTTCTCCTGAGTTTTTTGCGCCAAAACTGAGGTTATTCTGCTGAGAATTGGGTCGTTTTTTGTCGACTGGGAGGGTAAAATCAAACGGCTTCTCTATCGCACGATAGAGAAATCCTGCCGGATTCTTATTCACTAAACGACTACTAGAAGCGATTAATCCATCAAAGTACGCCAGGATCTCGTTTATACGTGAGAGCGTTTCTATCCCCTGCCCCATTACGAGCCGCCGCACCTGCCTCTCTGCTAGTCCGCGCTGCACAAGCTCCCGAATAAGCGTTTCGCTATCGTTACCTTGCAGAGGCTCAGCACGCCCGCTCCAAGCGGCCTGTGTGCCCTGCCCTGCCTGTGCCGCCCCTGCGACATGTCCTGCCCCGGCTGACTGTGTGGCTACGCCTGTAGAGGCTGTACCAGCAACCAAGGTGCGTCGTGGTGCATGCGCTGCAACCAGGATAACCTCGGTTGATTTCCCTTTTCCTATAAACTCAAAATCACTCAGGGTGCCCTTCTCTTTCAACTCCTCTAGGGCCGGTTCGAGCTGTTGCCTGAGCGAACTTGCGTAGATGTAGTTGCGAGAGATGCCTATCTTTTCATGCCCTAGTACAAAGAGATTTATCTGAATACGGGAGCGATACCAGAAGTGTTTATCTATGTAGCGATAGAGTCGCTTTGTAACAGCGCTCTGCAGATCTAGATAAAAATCTAGATCGAGTTTCTTAATAAAACCGACCTGAAACGATTTGAATAGAACTTCACTCCAGGTAAAGAAACTCGGATGTGTATCGCGGCCATCGTTGATCTCATAGGCATCGATGATGCCGAAATTGCGTGTGCTATGCAGCTTCGTTTCATTGTCATAAAAGGCGTTCGTAGCCTTAATTCGCACACCACTTAAGCGATCTAGCGCGTTCTGTAGGCGCGTATAGCTGCGTCCCTCGGTGGTCCAACGCAGGATCTTTAGGAGCTCATAACGGGTGAAGTGAATCTTACGACTACGCACGCCCTCGTCTGCTGTCAATTTCAACAACCCAAGCAGCACCTCATCATCAGAGGATGTTGGTAGGCCGAATTTATCAGCTCCGGTTATAATCCATTTGCGGTTGAGGGGCTCTCCGTTTTTGCCTTTTACGATATCGGAAAACTCGAGGGTCTTTACAGATGGGTCAGCACGTTTTGAAAGCACCGTTAGGGGAAACTCCGCTAGGTTCATCTCATCGCGAGAGACCTTAAGTGAAAGCGGCGTAAGGGATGAATTGGCGCCAGTAGCAACCGGCACAGCATCGGCCTCAAGGGCGTGCTGCGCTGATTCGAATCCCGCTTGGCGGGACTCGGCTTGGGTAATATCAAGTGCGGATAGCGGCGTCATGCGATAGAGTTAATTAAAATAACATGTGGTTACTGCGCGATTTTCAAACTGCTACGATTAAAAATTATTGCGATTAAAAATTTGCAATTAAAAATTATTGAGCCAAAAGCTATGCATCTCTTCAATCTCCTAACAGCTCGTAGCTCGAGAGCCAAAACCACCAAAATAAAAAACAACGGAACTAGAACTCAGAAAGGATAGCTTAGTTTTAGTTAGTTAAACAATCTTTTCTTAAAGACATGTTACTAGATGAGCGGAGAAAATCCACAATTAAAGTAAGAGTTTAGATTCTTTTATTTATTTGAATGCACGAGCAATTAAGAGTGAAAACACGATACCGATTTATCTAGGATCCCGAATCACTTGGTGTGAAATCACGTTACTCTTATCCTCAGTTCACGAGATCTCTTATCCCCATTCACGATGCTTGGGTCTAGAGCAGGGGCTTTGCGACTTGCTTATGGTGATAAAGCCCCTACTATCGTGAAGTGAGGTGTAGTTTTTAGTTACAGCTCTTATTTCAGATCACGAAGGTAATCTGATAGGGTGCTGTGAGAGCATTTGAAATAATAGTAGTTTTTAGCATCGTGTAATGACTTAAGTGTGGATTTTAAGTGAGAACTTTGCGAAGTTCCTTATCTCGATTCACGATTCATGGGGTGACCAGTGGCGATAGTAATGAGTGTAGTCAATCAGAAGGGTGGTGTTGGTAAGACCACTACAACTGTAAATTTAGGTGCTGCGATAGCACTCAGTGGTAAAAGGGTGCTTCTGATAGATATCGATGCCCAGAGTAACCTGACAACGCATTTAGGGCTCGGTGGTAAGGAGGACCCGCAGGATCTCAACGAGGTTCCCCAGGGGCCTGAATGGACCGTATACGATGTCCTTAAAGGCACAAAGCGCATTCAGGACGTTGTTATTAAGAGGTCTGCGAACCTTGATGTAGTTCCTTCTAGCCTGCTATTGAGCGCCGCTGATCTGGAGCTTGGAGGGGTAGTTGGACGTGAACTGCTCCTTAAACGAGCGATTGAAAAGGTTCGCGACAGCTACGATATTATCCTGATCGACTGCCCACCAACCTTAGGTCTTCTATCTCTGAACGCACTGGCTGCAGTAGATAAGGTCATCGTACCGGTTCAGAGCGAGTACCTGGCTCTGCATGGAGTTCGGCAACTACTTGATACTATTGATCAAGTTAGAGGAATCTATAATCAGGCACTGGTTGTAGGTGGTGTACTTATCTGTTTACACGATAGTCGCAAGCGTCTTGCACGTGCTGTAGCTGATACAATCAGGGCCTATTTCGGGCAGTTGGTCTTTAATACAATTATTAGAGAGAATGTTGCACTAGCGGAGGCACCGGCAAAGGGGCAGAGTATATTTGAATATATGCCGAAGTCGACCGGAGCTGAAGATTATAGTTCGTTAGCTGAGGAGGTTCTCAATGTCAAAGCGTAGTTTTTCATTTTCAAATAACCCACTTATGGCCGGACCTGCACTCGATGAAAGAGCAAAGGGTGGCATTCCGTATAGAGAGATACCGCTCTCTGCTATAGAAGCGGATCCACACCAACCACGCCAAACGTTTGATGAAGAAAAGCTACAGGAGTTGGCGGATTCAATCAAACTTTACGGTGTGTTAAGCCCAATTCTTGTTAGGGCAGGGCAGCTTCCTGGTCGCTATACCGTTATATCTGGAGAGCGCCGCTTTCGAGCCGCGCACCTGGCAGGACTCTCATCGATTCCAGCTATGGTAAATCACGGCGAAGATGTACAGGGGAGAACCCTTGCTATACAGCTCGTTGAGAACCTACAACGCGATGATCTGACCCCAATTGAGCGAGCGCATGCTATCGGAGCGCTGCGTGATGGAAATAGCCTTAGCATTCGGGATATTGCAGAGAAGCTCAGCATCTCCAAGAGCGCAGTTCAACGTAGTCTCGACATATTGCAGCTCCCAGATGATCTTTTAAACGCTCTTCGGCAGGGGGCTTCCGAGTCTAAGGTGCTTCTTCTAGCTAAGATTGAGGATGAGCAGCTTAGAGCTACCTATCTGAAGGATCTAGATCTTCTTACTAGAGCTCAACTTGAAAAGAACCTAGGCAAGGGCCGAACTGACAACGACGATGTCACTGGTGAGCCAAAGGTTATAAATGCCGAGGATCTCCGTATTGCAGATGAGATTCAGCGCGCCCTTGGTATGAAGGTAAAGCTTATTAGGTCTAACTCTAGCGCTGATAGTGGCAAGTTAATGGTAGAATTCTACGCTGAAGGGGACCTACAGATCCTCTTCCGCAAGCTCATAGCAGAATAGAGTAGAGTGTCCCACCGTGGGACAGGCATGTAGTGTCCCACCGTGGGACATTTCTATCGTGTCTCAGGATGGAACAGTGAATAAGACACAGATCGGCCTGCAGTATTTAAGCAAACTAACCCCATGGAACGGTAGGGGGGGCTTTGACCTACAACAGATTTCGGCGGTTTTAAAGAGACTCGGCGATCCACAGGACGCTATTCCTAGTATTCACGTTGCTGGAACTAACGGTAAGGGCTCAGTATCATCGGCGATTTCTTCGATCCTAGGCCAAGCTGGGTATCGTGTTGGCTTAAATAGCTCGCCGCATCTAGAGAATATAAACGAGCGTATAGTAATCGATGGACTAGCGGTTGCAGATGAGTTTTTGGGGGAGTTCGCCTATGCGGTACGCGCAGCTGCGGCCCGTGAGCTAGTAGATCTATCGTTTCATGAAGTAATTACAGCCATAGCTTTTCTCGGATTCAGTGAGTTTGGCGTTGAGTGGTCAGTTATGGAGGTCGGATTAGGTGGAAGGCTAGATGCTTCTAATGTCATTACACGACCCGCAGCGACGGCTATCGTAACTATCGATTATGACCATCAAGCGATACTTGGCGAGACCTTGGGTGAGATAGCAGCGGAGAAGGCAGGTATTATTAAGGCTGGATCACCAGTTGTAACAGGTTTTTTGCCAAAATCTGCTGCTGATGTTGTTTCTGCTAAGGCTAAAGCGCATAGCTCAGAGCTATATCGATTTAGCAAAGAGTTCGGAGCCCATTCAGTGCTTAATCAGGATGGAGCTAGATTCGGGTATTGGGATAAGAGCGTAGGAAATGGAGTAGGGGACTTATTTCATTTCTCGACACAGTTACCTGGGGATCATCAGGGGCACAACATGGCGGTCGCCGCTAAGCTTGGCTTGTTGGTAGGGATTGATAAAGATTCATGTAGGCTCGGCGTTGAGGGGGTATTTTGGCCAGGTAGACTCGAGACAGTCTCCTCACTAGGGCGCGAGATAGTACTTGATTGTGCCCATAACACCTCAGGAATACAGTCATTTATATCATATCTTGAGTCTTTTGAAGAGCGTAATATCGATCTGACCTTCGGGGTGCTTGATACCAAGAACTGGCAGGCAATGATTAAACAACTCATACCATACGTTGGTCGGTGGAGGCTACTTAAGCCTGAATCGGAGCGAGCTATGCCGGATGCACAGGTTCAGGCAGAGATTGAAGCCTCGTGTAATGGAATAAGTATTCGCAGCTACGGCTCTGATTATGAGGGCTATCTTCGTGAAGTGCTTGAGGAGGATGGAGATCGCCCAGCCTACGTTCTAGGCTCTATGTATATGGTTGGCAGGTTGCGTGGCATGTTATCGATACCGACCAGGCCGATTTGGAGGAAGGCAAAAAATAACATTGTTTTATGAGCGTCGATCAAGGTAATCAGATAGTAAAGTGGCGCGAAGAGATTGAGCTCGGTCTTGCAGCCTTGGCCGAGAACGCGGCCTGCGACAGCCTGGTGCTTAAGAACGGCGCACACTACGTCTTACAGGGCGGTGGAAAACGGCTTAGGGCTCTATTAACAGTGGCGCTACATCACGACATGGCCAAGGGTAGCATAGATACAGAGCTGCCAATGGTGCCAGCCTTAGCGCTTGAGGCGCTGCATGCAGCATCTCTTGTGCACGACGATCTTCCTGCGCTCGATAACGATGATATGAGGCGCGGACGTCCCGCCTGTCACAAGGCTTTCGGTGAGGCCAGCGCAATTTTATTGGGCGATCTCCTAGTTGGTGTCGCGTTCTCATCAATTCATCACTACCATATAGCGCTCGATAAACAGGCGCGGCTCAGCGCTATTTTATCAAGAGCATGGCGTGAGCTCTGCATTGGGCAGCAGTTAGATCTAGAGGCAGCGCAGGACCCTAGCCAACGTCACCGAATGTTTGAGTTAAAGACAGGCGCACTTTTTGGGGCAGCCGCTGCCTGCGGAGCGATCTGTGCAGATGCTAAAGATGAAGTTGTTCAGGGGCTCTATAAATGGGGCATAGCGCTGGGAGTTCTCTTTCAAAAGCTGGACGATGTTGCAGATGGTGAATGCGCCGAGTCTGAATTAAATGGTGTGCGAGAGGAGTGTTTCGCTTTGCGCAGCGCTCTCTCTGAAATCGTGTCTGAGCGGTGCAAGATGTCGGAAGAGGTTTTCAATCTGATACTTCAACTCTCATAACTATTCACCCCAGTATAAACTTGTCTGCGGTTAAAAGGAGTGGTTAAAAGGAGTGGTTAAAGGATTCGAGCATAATGAATAGTCAGGGTATACAGGAGAGCCAGAAGAGAGAGCTACTTACGGCAGTGCGCAGGGCAGGGGAGCTGCTGCTTGATCTATGGCCCGGAGGTTCCTCTATAGGTGCAGCACTTGAGATTAAAACTAAAGGTGATGGCTCCCTAGTATCGCTGGCAGATCTGCGTTCAAATGAGCTTATTATGAGCGCTATAACCGAGCTATTTCCTTCGGATGCCCTCCTTTCTGAGGAGACCGAGCCCGATAATGCTACCCTTGCCGCAGCACGGCGTACCTGGATTATTGATCCCCTTGATGGAACTGCGTCCTTTCTTGCTGGGCGCGATGATTTTTCGATCCTAGTCGCGCTCTGTGAAGATCAGATTCCTACGTTCGGCGTGATGCTCTTTCCAGCACGCGGCCAGATGATTATCGCCGAGCATGGAAAGGGAGCTACCGTAAACGGCGGTCCGCTAGCGGTATCTAGAAACCAATTGCTTAGTCAGGGGCGTGTCTATATCAGAAATTTTGAGTGTACCCGCCCAGAGCTCTCGAGTCCTGCCATGGATTCAGGGCTCGCCTTTCTTAAGGTTGCCTGCGGGGAGCTGGATGGGGCTATTATTAAAATGAGCACCCACCGCGAGTGGGATATTGCAGCCCCGCTGGTGGTTATCTCTGAGGCTAATGGGTTGGTCTCTGATGAGACTGGGGCCGTAATTAGGTGCGGCAGTGGGCTAATTAGTTATCGCTACGTAGTTGCCTCTAACGGCATAAATCACAAAGAGTTACTTGCTGTTATCCCGCGCTAGCTCAAATATAAAACGCCGTTATTTATAATCTTGTGCGGCAGATCTTATTTTTTGCTTATGAACTTATTCAGGATAGCCGACTATCTGTAATAAGGGGCAAGACAACGCGCCAGTAGCAGAAGGCGCCTCTTTTGTTTCCATTCTCTATTAGGTTGTTGAATTAAAAAGGCTATCAAGAGAAGCCAGAGGTGAGGGGATATATGGGAATTACATACACAACAGACCAAAAGACGCTAATAGCCGCAGCTAGAAGTGGTGATATGGCATCTATACAGGGACTAATTGATCAGGGATTTGATATCGATTGTGAGCTTAAATACGGCTCAAGCGCTCTTATGATTGCGGCCTCCAGAGGGCAGGAATCTACAGTGCGGCTTCTGGTAGCCAATGGCGCCAAGGTCAATCGACGAAACAAGTTTGGAGTGACTCCGTTATTTGAAGCTTGCGAGCGTCTTCATTACTCGACCGTGCGTGCGTTGGTGGAGCTTGGGGCGGATGTGAACATGCTCCATAACAACGGAAGTACCGCGCTACTTGGAGCTGCAATGCGGCGAGATATCAAGACCGTAAGATTGTTACTGGAGCTTGGAGCAGATATGACGATTGAAAATTTCGATGGTTGGAGTGCTCGCACATGGGCAGAGGCCGAGAGCAATCCGGCTCTGCGCGAGGTGCTTAAAGTTCCAAAAACAGAGATACACGAGCTACACTCCGAAGGAGAGGGTGCTAGCGAAAATGGGGAGAAAGCCCCAGGAAAGGTAGGCAAGGCTATGGGCAACAACGCTTTTTGGACAGTTTTTATGCGAGCAGCATCAACGGGTGATGTAGAAACCGTACGACGCCTTGCAGATACCGGCATTGAGGTTAATGGGCAGAGTCCTAACGGAACAACGGCGCTTATGGCAGCCGTTAAGAATGGACACTCATCAACTGCATTTGAATTAATTGAGCTCGGCGCAGATCTCACCCTTACAGATGATGACGGGGTGAGTGCGGTTGAATGGGCCGCGAAAAAGGGGCAGCAGACCTTCCTTGAGGCGCTTAAAGAGCGCGGCATTGCGGTGCCAGAATTCAAGGTATAGGCAGAGCTCTTCGTAGAGTAATTCGTAGAGTAAGTTGCTATCTGTACTTTTCTGAATTAAGCGGACTATAATTATTCTACGTACCTTAACCGGTTAATGGTGGGTTGCTAGGTGCTATATAACCTCTGAAGGGGGCCGTTATATAAAGCGCGCCGAGTGAGCTTGCACATTATCTGTAATCTGCAAACTTTAGAGAGCCAGCATGAGTTTTATTACACGCTTTATCGATCTCTTTCTTCATATTGATAAGCACCTGACCGAGGTGGCGCAGCAGTACGGCGTATGGGCGTATGGCATCCTGTTTCTGATAGTATTCTGTGAAACTGGATTGGTAGTAACTCCGTTCTTGCCAGGAGATTCCCTGCTTTTTGCTGCCGGCGCTCTGGCAACCAAGGGTGCTTTTGACGTTAACTTACTCGCAATTCTGCTCTTTGCAGCGGCGGTTATCGGTGATGCTGTGAACTATTATATCGGTCGAAAGATGGGAGCAGCGGTGTTTGAGAGAAAGGGCTCAAAGATCTTCAAACCCCAGTATCTCGCTAGAACTCAGAAGTTCTTCAATCGATACGGCAACAAAACAATCGTGTTGGCGCGTTTCGTTCCGATCGTAAGAACATTTGCGCCGTTTTTGGCAGGCGTCGGTAAGATGTCTTATGCTAAGTTTGCATTTTATAACGTATTTGGTGCCCTGCTCTGGGTTGGACTCTTCACATACGCTGGATACTTCTTTGGAGCGGTTCCATTTGTTGAGAAAAACTTCAAGTTGGTTATCCTAGCTATTATTATTCTCTCGATCCTTCCAGGTGTTATAGAGATAGTGCGTGCTCGGCGTGAGGCTAGGTTAGAGGGTGCGCCGGTTCGATAAGGATGGGGCTAAAGACGGAGCTTTTACCCATATGAATCTATACTGCATGAAAATTATTCCCCGTTGCAGCGCTGTTAGTAAATCTGCTCGCAGCATAATAGTAGCCCTTACAATCATTTTTGCCGCCTGGATATCGCCACTAGCCTATGCCGAGCATCCCCGTTACATCATACAGTTTCGTCAGGTGGTAAAGGCCTCCGGCATAAGCATAATGTCAGAGGCTACGGCGTTAGGGATCTCTCCCGCTCAGATCGTTGGTAGTATCCCCGGAGATCGCCTTATAGCAGCGCGGCTCTCAGATCGACAGCTTGCCGAGCTAAAGGGACAGCCCGAGGTAGAGTTGATAGAGCCAGATCATTTGATATCGGTACAGTACACCCCAAACGATCCGTTCTTGAGCAGTCTATATGGGCTCATTGGCTCTAAGGGGATTCAGGCAACTAACGCTTGGGATACTACTAAGGGCGATCCAGATGCGATTGTGGCGGTGATCGATACCGGTATCGACTATAATCACCCAGATCTCGTCAACAATGTCTGGACTAACGGGGGCGAAACCCCCAGTAATGGTATTGACGATGATGGCAACGGCTACGTTGACGACTACTATGGATATGATTTCGCAAATGAGGATGGAGATCCATTTGACGATCATGGCCACGGGACGCATGTATCGGGCACGGTTGCAGCTAGCGGCGACAACGCTATCGGGGTAGTTGGTGTTGCTTGGCACTCTCGCGTGCTAGCGATTAAAACGATCGGCGCTAGCGGCGTAGGGGCATACTTCGACATTATTCAGGGGATTGATTACCTCATAAAACTGAAACAATCAGGGGTTCCGATCGTCTGTATTAACCTATCGCTTGGAGGACTTGAGTTCTCGGGGGCACTACAAAAGGCTTTCCAAAAAGCTGATGAAAATGACATCCTTGTTGTCGCAGCGGCCGGGAACTCAACTGAAAATGCCGATAAAGAGCCGCAGTATCCCGCCGCATTCAACTTCTCCAACATTATCAGCGTAGCTGCCACAGGAAGTGAGGGCACCCTAGCTCCATTTTCAAATTTTGGTCGAAAGAGCGTTGATGTAGCGGCTCCTGGCGTTGATATCCTCAGTACTAATCTCCTGGCAAGTATAAATGGGCCGTATATAGAAAGAAGCGGAACATCTATGGCGAGCCCACACGTTGCCGGTATCGCAGCACTTATAGCGGCGATAAATCCGGAGCTAACCGCGCGGCAGATACGTACTTCGATCCTAACTACCGTCACAGCGGCTACAACATTAGCCGGTATTACAGCTACCGGAGGTATAGTGGATGCAGAGGCTGCGCTGGCTGACGCTGCGCCAAAGGTCCGCATGTTAGAGGTATACGGACGGGTATCCCGGGGGTCTGATAGAGTAGGGGGGGTACGGGTGCGCGCGCGTTCTGTGGACGGAAGCGGAGGTACGCACTCGGCACGCTCACGAACAGATGGCTCCTTTGCCGTTAGAGGCCTCCTGGCCGGAAGTTATTTGATAACGGCCAGCAAGGTAGGAACACAATTCAAAAAGCGCTCCTTTACTCGCTCCGTTACAAGTGATGTTAAGCAAAATTTCCAGGCTAGACGGTAACTAGTCACCCGAGAATAAACTAGACTGTAGATTATGCCACAGATTTTCCCTTTTTATGAGTTCTGGCCTTTCTATCTGTGCTTCTCAATCGGAGTTGCTGCGGTATTATTTCTCTCTCTAAAGATATTTCACGTTGAATCCGAGGAGGTTTCGATCCGCAGCGCGACGAAAACAGCGCTGGCATGGTTCGGGTTGGCTCTGCTCTTTAACGTGCTGCTCTATTTTTATACAAGGGAGCACCTTGCGGCAGATCCGACACTAGCGATGGCGCTTGGTAGCACCCCAGAGGAGCTGGCACGTCGTACAGCGCTTGAGTTCCTCTCGGGGTACCTCGTCGAAAAATCTCTGGCGATAGATAACCTCTTCGTCTTTATCGTAATCTTTAAGTTTTTTTCGATTGAAAAACGCTATCAGCATAGGGTGCTTTTTTATGGCTTATTTGGCGCGCTAGTGTTTCGAGCGATCTTTATCGCCATGGGCGCCGCAGTAATGGATATCTCTTGGGTAGTGATCGTCTTCGGTATCTTTCTTATCTACCAGGGGATCTCTATCCTGCGTGGTAAGGAGGCGCTGATAGACCCTGAGCATAACAAAGTGCTGCACCTGCTTAATAAATATCTCCCAGTATCAAAGAAGATGGCCGGACAACGGTTCTTTGTACGAGAATCGGGCAAATTATTTGTGACCCCGCTTTTCGTCACGCTAGTGTTCATTGAGATCACAGATATAATGTTCGCCTTTGACTCGGTGCCAGCAATCTTTGGTCTTACGAGTGAGCCGATGGTTGTATTTACATCAAACATATTTTCAGTAATCGATCTGCGTGCACTCTACTTTCTTCTTGCCGCCTTTATCACCCGATTTCACTATCTGCATGTGGGGCTATCCTTCGTACTAATTTTTATCGGTACGAAGATGGTCATTCTGGATCATTATCTGGGTGGCAGGGTACCGACCGAGATCTCGCTACTGGTAGTATTGGGTATTATTGCGGGCTCTATTGTATTTTCTCTTATTAAGCCGCCAGTAAAGCAGGAGGGGTAATGCAGCATAAGGGTGCTTTGATTTTGAAGCACAGTTATTATAGCACTCTCTATGGCTCTGATTATATGAGAGATTGATAGAGAGCATATACCTGCCAATAGGAGTGAGCTTATCAATGATTTCGTTTCAAGTATCTCGGCGCGCCTGAAACAGGGGGCAGATATAAGGGAGCGTTATAATACTTCTCTGTTATAACTTTCCTTAACGCCCCCCAAGCGCTCAAGCAGCGCAGTCTTCGCTTCTTTGGGTTGCAAATTAAGATAGTTTCTGACAGCGCTCGCCACCTTAAACTTGTATAGGTGAGGAACATTACTGTTGATTATAATAGCAAAGCGCAGCCGGCCAAATTTTGGCAGTTCAAAGTAGCCCGCCAGTGAGTTCACCCCGTTTAGGCTGCCGGTCTTTGCACGAAAGGCATCCTCTTCTGGTAATAGATCGCTATAAGGCTCAAATTTTTTAAGGAGGGTGGTCATGAGGCGAGCACTGACCTGGTTTTTACGCGAGAGTCCTGAGCCCTCCTCAATATGAAAATGACTCCAGCCAACGCGGCTACTAAGGCACTCAGTTAGGGCTTGTTGTGCTTTCTTAAGGGTTGCTGGTACGCCGAATCGTTTAACTCCAAGCGTTAGAAAGAGCTGATTTGCGGTAAAATTAGTGGAGTGCTTAAGCATGCCGGTAATGATCCCCGTAAGGTTTTGAGAGGAGGTGTGTATAAGGAGGGTGTGTGCAGAGGAGGAGATAGGGCCAAGCGTTATGCGGCGTGCAGTTTTGAGCCCAGCTTGCGTAAGGAACTCAGATAACAGCTCTCCTCCATAGAGCGCACCAGTTTTCCAGTCCTCTCCGATCTTAATACGCGCAGTTGTGCCTCGTTTAAGCTTGAGTCCAGCTTTGCGCGATAGAGGTGTAAGGGGTGTTTGAGGTTCTGCGCTTGTAACGGCACCAGTTTTTGTGCGGGTGAGATAGGCGGAGCTGAAATTACCGACAAAAGCGCTGTTCTTAGCGTCATATGGATTGAGTGAAGAAGAGGCTCCATCGATCGTTAGAGTGCTTGAAAAGAGTGAGGTATCGATAATAATTTCGTTAATTCGCCCAGTTTTTTTGGAGATCGCCTGAGCAATCGCAGAGAGCTCTTCAGAGATCATCGTCGGATCGCCGGAAGCACGCACAAAGAGGGTGTTTTTGTCGTCTAGCAGAAATTCGGTAGAGAACCTGTAGTTGGCGTTAAGCTCCTGCAGGGCGCAAAAAGCAGTAGCGACCTTAATTATTGATGCCGGCACAAACAGCTCATCATCACGATGACGCAGAAGTGCCTCGCCGGACTCTGTTTCGACCCGGATTGAGCCGTTTTTAAGCAACGCTGGGAGATTAATCGGCTCTGCCAGAGCTGAAAGCATTGGGGGCAGGGCAAGAAGGCCGAGGATGGTGAGTTTAAAGGCTAAGCGCATGGGCCGATTCCACCATAAAGCTGTCGATCAGGGTAGGGGCAGCGGGATAAAAGCAGTAGAGTGAACTTTTAAGAAGTTCCTGCTATATTCACACTGGTTGGCCTAAATTAATTTTGTGGTGATATATGAAGGGAATTCTTCTAGCTGGTGGCTCTGGCACTCGTTTGCACCCCGTGACACGCGCGGTCAGTAAGCAGCTTCTGCCGATCTACGACAAGCCGATGGTCTACTATCCGCTCTCAACGTTAATGCTGGCTGGTATTAGAGAGATATTAATCATCACCACCCCGCACGACCTAGCTGCGTTTGAGCGCTTGCTAGGGGATGGTTCTCAGTGGGGGTGCTCATTCACTTACGCGGAACAGCCGAACCCGGAGGGGCTTGCACAGGCCTTTATCATCGGACGTAACTTTGTTGGGAAGGATCGCGTAGCGCTGGCGCTTGGAGATAATATCTTTTTTGGGCACGGCTTTGCGGAACTTCTGAGAAGTGCTGCGAAGTGTGAGACTGGAGCAACCGTCTTTGGCTACCGCGTTAGCGACCCGGAGCGCTACGGCGTAGTTGAGTTCGATGCAACGGGTCGGGCTATTAATCTGGAAGAGAAGCCCAAGAGCCCCAAATCGCAATTCGCAGTAACCGGCATTTATTTCTATGACAATCAGGTCCTCGATATAGCGAGTGGACTAACCCCCTCTGTGCGTGGAGAGCTTGAGATTACCGATGTAAACCTGGCGTACCTACGTGCCTCGCAACTTCAGGTTGAGATGCTCGGACGTGGTATCGCATGGCTTGATACCGGTACAAATGAGTCATTACTGCAGGCTTGTAATTTTATCCAAGCCCTTCAGGAGCGTCAGGGGCTGATGGTCGCTTGTCTTGAAGAGATCGCTTTCACTATGGGGTACATCGACCGTGAGCAGGTAGAGCAACAGGCAGACGCTATGAAGAAAAGCAGCTACGGCCAGTACCTTCTAGCATTGCTAAAATATAGCGCACACCCCAGATAGTTCTAAGGAGCTCCATGATCGGTCAAAGTACAGTAGCAGCATTACTTGAAAGGACGCTGCAGGAGTCGTTCGGTACCTCCATCAGTATAGCAGAGTTGACGAAACTCTTTGAAACACCGAAGGACTCCTCGCACGGAGAAATTGCATTTCCGTGCTTTCAACTTGCGCGCTCTTTGCGCAAGGCCCCATTGGCGATAGCGGCAGAGCTTGCGCCAAAACTATTGGAGCGTTTAGCGGATCAGGGGGAGATCTCCGCTATCCAGGCAAATGGTCCATACGTTAACTTCTTTCTGAACAAGGCTTCGCTTGCGGCTATTTTAGTACCAGCCATAATCAACGGATCTTTTTTAGCGCGGCGTCCAGACGTTGGCGAGCGTGTCATGGTCGAGTTTGGTAACGTTAATACCCACAAGTCGTTTCACGTTGGGCATATCCGTAATGCGGCTCTCGGGGATTCAATAGCAAAGCTCTTTGATTGGTGCGGTTTTACAACGATGCGAGCTGCATACCTGGGCGATGAGGGTACTCACGTTGCAAAGTGCATCTGGTACCTTCGTAGGCATAAGGATCTTGAGGTACCGAGCTGTAACCGGCTTGAATTCCTGGGTGCGGCGTATTCAAAGGCAAGCATTGAGCTAGATGTTGGAACCTATTCAGCTGTTGAGATAGTGGGGGTAAGGAGTGCCAGGATTGAGAGGATTGAGCCGCATCCGAATGAGCCGCTATGGCTCGTTATTACACTCCTAACGGCGACAGGTCCAGCAACAGTTGTTACACAGAGCTGTAATGCTCAGCGCGTTAAGGTGGGCTGCTTAGTTCCGCATGCTGCGCCTGGTATGCATCTTGGTGCTCGTCAGATCGGCGTAGTCGATCGAAAGGGAATTAACAGCGACGGGCTCCTACTTGGAGAGGAGGAGCTTAGAATAGGCACAGAGAATCAGATCCTTAATCTTCAAGTTCCTTCATATCTTCTGGCCAAATATCCGGATGGAATTGGGATCGATCTAGTTGAGATCTATCATCGTAGTGATTCCTTACTTGCAGGACAGGAGCTTTTGCCGATACTGCGCGACTGGACAGCCGAGGTGTCTCAGATTCTTCAGCGACTTGAATCAAACGATCCGGAGCTAAAAGATTTTTGGGTTCAATCGCGTAATTGGTCGTTAGATGAGTTAAAGCAGGACTTTGCATGGCTTAACTGCTCATTTGATCACTACTTTTTTGAATCGGAGTACGGAGAATCGAGCAAAGAGCTAGTGCGCAAATTTCAACAAGCGGGGGTCTTTATTGAATCAGAGGGGGCGGTTGGCGCAGATCTGAAGAAGGATGGGCTCGGGTTTTGTGTTCTTATTAAGCGCGACGGAACTGCGCTCTATGCAACGCGTGACCTTGTGTTGGCGCAACGTAAATTTGAGGAGTTTTCGATTGATCGTTCGATCTATGTAGTTGATGTTGGGCAAACGCTGCATTTTCAGCAGGTTTTTAGGTGCCTTGAGTTAATGGGCTATGAGCAGGTGAAGAGCTGCTATCACTGTTCATACGCACAGGTAACGTTGCCTGATGGTAAGATGAGTAGCCGTAAGGGTAACGTAATCTTAATGTCGAGTTTAAAGGAGAGGCTAGTTAGTAAGATTAACGCAGAGTTTCTTGATAAGTACAAAGGGGAGTGGTCGGATGAGGAGCGTAGCAAGGCTGCGTGGTGCATCGCCCTTGGAACGATGCGTTACGGGATGCTTAACCTCGATAACAACTCACAGGTTGTTTTTGACATGGATGCATGGACAGCAAGGACTGGGAATACCGGCCCATATATGATGTATGCTTTTGCACGGACCCGTTCAATCCTGCGTGAGTTAGGGGAGCAGAGCTCTGATTGGAGCTCGACAAGTTGGGATCTTCTAACACATGATACAGAGCTTGAGGTACTTAGGTTTCTCAACGAGTATCATGCAACTGTAAATCTTGCGTGCGCGCGCTATAGTCCACATATCATATGTTCTTATGCCTACGAGCTGGCAAAGTTGTTTAGTCGAATGTATCAGAACTGCTCTGTGTTGCGAGCAGAGACTCTGGAGCTTAAACAGGCAAGGGCGGGACTTGTAGAAGCAACTGGCCTTGTAATTAAGCACGCGCTCTCCCTAATTGGAATTGAGAGCGTTGAGCGTATGTAGTGGGGCACTACATTAGGCAGATAGTAACTATTTACCAAACTCATCTTTGATATGCGCTAACGCACACAGATCTGATTTGGTGAATAGTTACCGCATTTATAAGTGCGCTCTGTGCTTTTCGTATAGCTAGAACTGTGTAGTGAATTTGCCACATTAGAGTTTAATTACTGCTTTAAGCCCCATGACAGATCAGGTAGTTAGCATAGAGCTCAGGTGTGACAATAATCTCTGAGCAGTAAAAAAACATAGGGTATTTCAGTAGTTTAGCGACAATTCAGCGTTTATTTGTCGCAATCTAAAGAATCTACTAAATATTTTGGTGAAGAGCGCCGACTTAAAGACTTACGATGGGCTCTTTAGGTAGGGCGGAGACGCCCCATATATATAGTAGTGCCCCGAATAGGGGCGACTCAGTGCGAGGACACGTCGCACGTGCGCTACTATGCGTGATCGCACTTGTGTCTCTTATCATCGCCTATAGCGCACCGCTAGATCTATCTGCGCAAGAGGGTGTCGCTATTGCATTCGATACGGGTACCGCTGGACCAACCGAAACTCCTACCGAGACTCCGACCGAAACTCCTACTGAGACTCCTACCGAAACTCCTACCGAGACTCCAACCGAAACCCCTACCGAAACTCCGACCGAAACGCCAACCGAGACGCCAACCGAAACTCCTACTGAGACTCCAACCGAGACGCCAACCGAAACTCCTACTGAGACTCCAACCGAGACGCCAACCGAAACTCCTACCGAGACTCCGACCGAAACTCCTACCGAGACTCCAACCGAAACTCCTACTGAGACTCCAACCGAGACTCCAACCGAAACTCCTACCGAGACTCCGACCGAAACTCCAACCGAAACCCCTACCGAAACACCAACTGAGACCCCAACAGAGACTCCAACCGAGACCCCAACCGAGACTCCTACTGAGACCCCAACCGAAACTCCAACCGAGACTCCGACCGAAACTCCGACCGAAACTCCTACTGAGACTCCTACCGAGACTCCGACCGAAACTCCAACCGAGACGCCAACCGAAACTCCTACTGAGACTCCAACCGAGACTCCTACTGAAACTCCAACCGAAACTCCGACCGAAACTCCTACTGAGACTCCTACCGAGACTCCGACCGAAACTCCTACTGAGACTCCTACCGAGACTCCGACCGAAACTCCTACCGAGACTCCAACCGAAACCCCTACCGAAACTCCGACCGAAACGCCAACCGAGACGCCAACCGAAACTCCTACTGAGACTCCTACCGAAACTCCGACCGAGACTCCAACTGAGACTCCAACCGAGACTCCTACTGAAACTCCAACCGAAACTCCGACCGAGACGCCAATCGATACACCCATAAACACACCAACTAATACGCCAACAGAGACACCGACCGACACACCAACCAGTACTCCGACCAATACGCCAACTACTACTCCAACTCACACACCGACAGTTACGCCAACAAGCACCCTTACTAATACTCCAACGACAACACCTACAACGACACCAACGAATACCTCAACCGATACACCAACCAGTACTCCCACCTATACGCCAACTACAACTCCAACTCATACACCAACAGTTACGCCAACAAGCACCCCTACTAATACTGCAACGACAACACCAACGACGACACCAACGAATACCCCAACCGACACACCAACCAGTACTCCGACCTATACGCCAACTACTACTCCAACTCACACACCAACAGTTACGCCAACAAGCAC
>JAPLFS010000006.1 GCA_026390555.1 Pseudomonadota bacterium | reverse complement strand
GTCTCAAAACGGATAATCCACTGCGGTTACCGGCGTTTTTTGTGACGACTGTAATTCCTACCTTTTCGGGATGCCCCGTGTCCGCTAGTATTTCCGTATGGCAGACTCCTGCGCCTATTTCCAAGTCCTCCACATAATCGCCCCGTTACTATTTATTCTTAGTTATGGGCAGGCCTTTTCAAAGCGGGGATTTGCTTGGTCGTGCCTCGCGGGAATAGTCACGTATCAGGTGGCTCTGTTCCTGCTGCCGATGTTCTTGGGGCATGCCCGTATCTTAAGCCCAACGGTGTATCGTTCAGCATTTGTGTTACTGACGTTGGCGACGGCGGTGTTGTCCCTTCGTAGTGTTCCTTCCCTGATACGGTACGTTCGCAGTATTCGGTTCTCATTTTCGTGGCTAGATCTCCTCATTGTACCCTCGTTTTTTATGGCAGTGTTGACTCAGTATTTCATTTGGGTCGAGGACTGGTCGGTAGGAACCATTGCGTTTGATAGCGTTGGATACCACATTTCCCGAGCTTTGCTGTGGTTGTGGCATGGAAACTTTGACGCATGGCGGACGGCGAATTGGCATCAAATAGGACTGCCTCTGGGTGGAGACGCGGAGTTGCAGTCGAACATTTTTCTAGGGTGTGGATGGCTCGGCAGCTCTTGGACTGGCATGGTGGACACGGTGGGCGCGAGTCTTACTGTGGTTCTTCTTTGCTCTAGCTATGGATTGTCTACTCGGGCGTCGTGTATCGCCGGACTGGCATTCCTTTCGTTTCCTTCGGTGGGATTGCGTACGGCTGAAGTTTCAACTGACATAGCAGCCGCGTTTCCAGTGCTTGCGGCGTGCGCACTGTGGAGACACTCTGAATCGGTGGCGAAGGGGCTTTTTGTATTCGTGTCTTTGGTTGGGCTCGGTGTTGCAGCTAAGGGGTACGTACTGTTCGCCGCTATTCCAGTCGGCTTTGTTTTGATGTACCGCTCGCTTGGCAGGATCTTTACGTCACGAGACGCTCTACTTGCGGGAGTTGCCGGTGTGGCCGTAGCTGGTTTGTTTTGCCTTCTCTCCTACGGCCCGGTGTACAGCGCGTTTGGTGATTTTCATGGAGGGGAGAGTGGCGTGCGTCTCTCAGCCTACGGGCTTCCGAAGCGAGAGATCGCAACTACAACGGTCGCGAATGTGCTCACATGGGTGATGGAGCCGTTGAGCGTTCTGCCTGATGCCTGGGCGCAGAAGATCTACGAGGTGGGTGGATTAAAGTACGTATACGAGGGGTTAGGTCTATCCACTCGCTGGTTTCCTAATCTACACCCCGGGGAGAATCGCTCGGGGGTTTTTGCGCTCGTATTCCTGCCTTGGCTGCTTCTTGCCGCGCCGCGCGGATATCGGATCTGGCTGGGATTACTTTTAGCGGTTTTATTCTGTTCGGTAACATCAACACTAGCGCTCAATCTTTCGGCACCTCGGTTCTCACTTCCCTTCTTGGGCTTTTTTGCGATCTTATGGGGTTATCGCGCTCAGAGGAGTCCCGTGCTGGTGAGTCTGTTGCTTCTCGGTTCGTGTTTTGTTTCTTTGCAGTATGTGTGGATTCGGGGAGAGCCTCGGTGGTGGCCACACTACGAACCTGCTATCGAGCCTCATCGCATTCCCGCGCAGTCGATTCAGTCTGAGACGTTGCTGATGTTTTCACGTGGCCTTGCGTTGGAGGCGTATGTGACTGGGCGTCTGGGGCAGTGGCGCTTCAAGCAGATCGATTGCCCACCAGAGGGCAGTTATCGAGATTGGCTCACGCTCCTCAAAAAGGAGTCTCGTTGGATATCGTTCAATGCGGATGCGCCGGATTATAGATTTGGGCCTTTGTTTCGGAGCCGGTTAGGAAACGTGTGTCCACTTATTACGCAAGATCAATTGAAAGCTGAGCTACAAGGGGCGGGTTGGAAGTATCACTCAAACATCTCGTACGTCGATCAGATGTGGACTGTCGTTGGTGAATAGGATGGACCTAGATCACGATTGGGGGAGAGTATTACCGAATAAGGTACGGCGGGCGCCCTAGGTGATTTCCGCTTACGAGCGGCGTGAGGTTCTTGCTGACTCAGGGGAGGTGCGTAAAATGTGGCTTAGATATTGGGAAGCGCGAACCATACTCTAGTACCGACTATAAACAGAAAGCCGGCATCCTCCAGAGGATGCGGTAGTCGGGGACCTTTTTTCTTCTTAGACTGTGTTCGCACAACAGGTCCGAAAGGAGAGAGCGTTAACCCTCCCACGTATTGACACCAAAGAGCTTTTTCCACAACCACGAGGCTGGCATGCTGTGAAAGCGATATTCATGTTGTTGTCCAACATAGTACTGAGGGACGAAGAGGTTAAGTAAAAACAGTAGAGCTACCCTTCTATAAAAGGTGGGGGCCTCCCACTCCTTGGCTAGGGTAATGAATCCTAACCAAATAACCGGGAATGAGATACTCAGCAGTCGACTAGTATCTGTGGCAAGGAAAAGGTTGAGAAAGGCACTTCCCACTATCATGAAATACAGAGCGATCTCAGCGAAGTTTTTTCTGCGTGCATGTATAATGATTGCGTATGCGGGAAGGGCCCACATCAGCTTGAAGGTCTGAAAAAAACCGGAGTAGAGGTGTGCGCTGATAGAACCGAAAGTGCCTCCAAAATTTAGGTTTAAGTAATGCTCGACCGAGAAGGCGGGTGCTTTGTATGAGGCGACCATCTGCACGTAGAGGCGCCACGGTACGAGGGAGAGAACCATGAGCGTTCCGGCATAGGCAGTGCGGAGGAATCGTCTATCGTTTCGTAGGAAGTAGTAGAAAAGAAACCAGGGATATACAAAGAGGTTTCTTTCGTGATTCAGCATCGCTAACGCGAGGAAGAGTGCCCAGAGGAAGCGTCCGCGTGCGGTAAGCATCGCCAAAAATACCAGGGCGTACGAGGTTATGTCCGTATATCCGGCGTAGTGAATTTGAAAAAGAACAGGGGACGAGAATGTAAATATAGCGGAGCAGAGGACAGCTATCTTAGGAGAGAGGTTCTCGTAACGGCATGCGACGTATGCGGTGGCGATAAAAAAGGCGCAAACAAGGTTCATGAACATGATGAACTGTAGCGGAGTTTTGATGCCAGCATAGTGCGCTATGAGCGGAGTGAGAATTCTATTTTGCAACTCATGGCCTTGCGCGAAGTTGAAAGGGTCTTGGGCCAGCCATGCGTAGCCTGCTCCGTGTGCAACAGGACCTTCAGCTGGAGTCACATAGATGTGAGCGATTGACAGTAAGAAAATCGCTAGTAAGTAGCCGATGAGATATCTGTACATCAATTGCGCTGCGGCAAGGATGAAAGAGTTCATTCTGATTTTCAAAATATCAATTTTATTCACGAGGGCTAACTTCAAAGAGACCAGTTTGACGCAAGATTATTTTGAGTGGCGCCGAGAGTTTGTCGGCCATTTCAAAAGAGAAGTGATTGCCGTCATAAAACACTGGGCTGCCGTCGATCACCGCCGCGCACACCCTCTCGTGACAGATAAGGTGCGTTACTTCGACAAGGGTGACCAGATCGCTTACACCGGCCTGTAACTCCGCACCTGCTGTATCGAACATTTTAACAGGGCACTTTCCAATCGAGTTGTCTTTCCCAAGGCACTCCTCAAAGGTTGGTAATCCCTGGAGCGAGGAGAGGACGAGGATCTTGGGGGACGCGGAAAGGTAACGTTGAATGGCTGCTCGGAAGCTGTTGCGGTCGCCAAATCCTACCTCTGTTAGGATGATAGCGTCGGGCTGTAATTCATTAAGGCGTTCGATGGTGTCGTCGATGACCCCCGCGCAATTAAAGCTCGCTGGAGCGCCAGGCGAAGTAAATGACCAGCCGCAACTGTGGCCGCGGGTAAACGGGTGTATCTTCCACTCTTCGGGATTGAGAGCGCCTTTGAGCGCCTGAATCCATGCTCCGGCACGTGAGTCGCCCACAATGGCGATTGATTTCGGAGCCTTGGGATCGCCGATTAGGCACTCGCTTTGGTGTTCAATCGGGTAGCGGGGATTAGAGGTATCGTGACACGGAGGTTCGAGCCCAGTTGGTTTGACCAAATGAGCCTGGAGCGGGATAAGGTTCGGGGGGAGAAACTCTAGCTTCACACCTTCCGCGACTTTACTATGCCAGGCGTTCATGAACTTCTCTTCATGCGGGAGCAATGGTGAAAGGCTCCTGTTTATGGTCGCCGCCTGTCGATCTGTTTGGGTTAGAGAAGATTTAGCCAACTGTGCAGTTGTTGCAGGGGTTTCTGTAAAAACTATCATGATTAAACATGAGGCTACGGCCAGGCCAGAGGCCGCAACGGTTGTTTTCTTAAGCCATGACCCATTGAATAAAGGATCGAGCGACGTGTCAATCTGATGGTGAGCAGATACGATACGACAAGGCTTCTCGATCAGATAAAAGGTGATTGTAGCGAGCAGGAAAATAGTCACTAGTATAAGAGCCATGCTCAGACCTGTTTTTCCTGCGGAGGGATTGAAATCCTTAAGGGCAAGGATTAGCGGAAAATGCCACAGGTACATTGAATATGAGATCGTACCCAGCAGCTTCCAGGGATTCCGACTTAAAAACCGATTCGGAAAGGGCTGAGGAGCGTTGCTGGATGGAATGCCGGCTACGAGATAGAGGGCGGTCGCGAGTGTCGGTACTATACCGAGATAGCCAGGAAACCCTCGAAAATTTGGATAGATTAGTACCGTTGCCGCAATAAGAACGATGGAAAGGTAGGAAAATAAACGCTTAATAAATGGCGATATATTAGGATAGATTCGAACGATGATCGCGGCGGCAGCGCCCGTTGCTAGCTCAAAGGTACGCGTGTACGTTGAAAAGTACGCTCCCTTCGGATTCTCATGAGTGGCATACATAGACCAGCAGTATGAGGCTATGCCAATAAAACTTATCGTGGCGAATACTCGATGTTCCCAGGAAACCGACCTAAAGAATGGTATTCTAAAAACGTTGCGTGCGGATAGTATGAAGAGAAGGGGCCAGAAAAAGTAAAATTGCTCCTCCACGGCCAGTGACCAATAGTGCAGGAGTGGTGATGTGGGAAGCCCCTCTTGAAAGTAGTCGGTCGCCTGTCTTATGGCGTTTATATTTGCTCCAAAGAGTAGGGCCCAGACGCCGTTGAAGAGAATACGTTTCGATCGCAGAGGATTAAAAAGGAGAAACCCCAGCGAAACCGTGACAATGAGCACAAACACCGCTACCGGAAGAATTCGTCGGACGCGGCGAATGTAGAAATTTTTCAGCGAGACTGTGGCGAGATCGGGATTGTTGGCATGGCTTTTGGCGAACTCGCCAGCGAGTAGTGAGGTGATCAAAAAGCCTGAGATCACGAAGAACATATCTACCGAAACGAAACCACCTTGCAGGTAGGGTACGCCGAGGTGGAAGCTAATGGCCATCATGATGGCCAAGCCGCGAAGGCCTTCTATATCAAATCTAAACTTCATATCGGGGGATAGAATGCCACAAAATTAATTTATGCAAAGAGCCTAAATTAAAGGATGAATTTGAGGATTTTCTGTTGTCCCGGGTAAACCGCACAACATATTTTATCGGGTTGACTGTACGGATAAAGACGCTCGAGCGGCCGGATATTGCTCAAACATAGTTTGGTCACCCGCAGTCGCAGGTATTTTGTGGTTCCATGTATCCCCTTTTGTCATCTTACGCATATAGTTCGGCCGTATATCTAGCGCCCTGTGGCGGGGCGAATAAATAGCAAAAAATAGGATTAAAGGTGTCTTCAAGCACGATTGCCAAGATTGGTAGGTGGATTTTGGAATGCACTGCATTTCTGTTGGTAATTTTTGTTATTGGACGGGCGGTCCTTGAGCAGGGGGGGATTGCTCGCTCGGTCGGGAATGGGCCATCCGCCCTTGCTGATGGGGGTTCTGATTATGACGCCATCGTTACGGGATTAAATTATTATCTTGATGGATTTACCAGGAATTACGGCCTCCCGGATCGAGCAGCTCCCGCAGGTAAGGCATACTTGGATCCGGCGGACAGGCCCACGTGGAGTGGTGTATACTGTCATTATCCTCCGGGAGGCAATTGGATGACGGGACTAGGGTTTTATATCTTTGGTCCAAGAAATGTTCCAAGTTATCGAAGCATCCCGATTGCCCTTTCCGCAGTGTGTTTTTTGGCGAGCTATTTTTTTATCCGGCGGGTTTTTGGAGCTCTTTTGGCTGCGGCAGGCATGGTCGCGCTTATCTATGTTCCGATGACAACATCGATGATGCACGCCCTTTACGGCCACGGCTATGCCACGGCCATTTTAGTGCTTCAGACCAGCTATGTTTTTTCCTGCTTTCGCCTTCAAGGGTTTTTACGTCCGCGTCAACTTGCGCTTGTATTTTTGATGGGATGGATTCAGGGGTGGTTGGGGTTTGATTATGCCTTTGTGGCGTCACTGTACCCGTTAGCATTGGGCGCCGTCTGTTTATCGAGCCCTATTACAAAAGCAGGCATCCTCGCAACCATAGCGGCGGGAAGTGGGTTTTCCGCCGCTCAAGGCGCGCATTTTATACAGGTGGCGTTGTTTCGGCAATCGTGGTCCTCCGCATATTCTGATTTTTTTGACACCGCGATGTATCGTTCGGGGGCCATACAGGACCCGGAGATGGCCGCCAGCACTACCCTGCATATTCTTTATACCTACCTAATCGAACTGCTGCCGGGCGGGCAGTGGGGAGGAACGCAGGCTATTTACATAGGTGCCGTCGGAGTAGCGGTGCCTCTTATATCTTTAGTTTTAGCTTGGGCATTTCAGAGCGTCAGACGACAGGTTACGTCCGGCGTTCATTTGCTCTCTGGATTGGTAATATCTCTGGTCGTGTCGCTGATGTGGGAAATGGTGATGCAGCAGCACTCATTGGTAGCTGCTCATAAGTTGTTTCTTCCTCGTCACCTAGTTTTTTTTCTGTTTGTGTGTATTTTGTCATCGTCCACGTTTGTCTACGAGATCGCTATGGGATTGTGGAGTCGGTTTTTTGATGGTCGAGGTTCCTCTAGTTCGCTTGTTCAAACCGGCCCGGAGAAAGAAGCTCCTTAAGTATCTCGGGGAGGCTTCACCTCCTCTTTTGGAAATCGTAATTAGCTCAATGTCCTTCGGAGTGCTTAAGGGATGATTTTGAGGACGACGCATTCACGACAGTACAATTCCCAATTGATTGAGCTTCAATAGTGTATCCGTTTGCGAGTAGATCTGCCGCCAGCAGGGTGATTGGTACGGTCGACGCGACCACAAGAGTCTTTTCTTTTACAGCCTCTATCGCTAACTGGTAGCTGACCGAGTCCTTGGTAAATCTCGTGTCAGTTAAGTCAAGAGTCGCTTGTGTGGGTAAGACCTTTTCGATACTGAGGCCGCGGGCATCCGCCGCGCGTGCAAGGTGTACGTCAACCGTTGCTTGCTGGGGACAGTTCATTCCCTGAGTCGCGATGGCGACGCCTGGTTGGAACTGTTCAGCCAGGTGCTGTGACACGAGCATCGTTGAGGGTAAAACTGCCTGCTGCGTCGCGAGAAAAAATAGGTCGTGAGCAAAGAGCATCATAGTAGTAAGCCCAAAGACTAGCGCGCAATGGGCGTTGGCAAGGCGACCTCCACGGAGTCGCTCTACGCAAAGAGAGAGACCATACGCTATCCATGCGCCAAGAGGGATGAGCATTAAGAAGGAACGATGGATATCCACTCGGTTTGTTAGAAGTAGTGGGAGGATTCCCAAAAAAACAAGACTCGCCAGAAAAGCGGCTGGAAGCCTGTGGCGGCTCCGTATGCTGGCTACGAGCCCGATTAAGAGGGGAAATATCAGGGCTGCTTGATACGGCCTCAGGGTTTCTCCATTTATATAACCGAATAGGTAATAGGTATCGCTCCTTCTGAGCGGCGAGAAGAGTTGTAGCATTTCTTCGCCCCGAGCTGTGGCAATAGCCCAGAGGAATCTGACCTTTATTATGAGAGGCAGGTTGGCTGCGTTCATATCTCTTGTTTCAGGTGATTCTCCGAGGTAGTTGATGAGCTCCTGTTTGTGACGAGCCATCAGAAAGGCTTGTTCTCCTCGTACGGAGGAGAAATCCGAGTGAGGATTGAGACGCTTTTCGGCAAGGAACATAGTCGTGGTCACGAGCGCGATCAAAGCAGTGATGGCGACAGTTCTTCGCCTCCAAGTTTTTTTTGTGAGATTTAGCAGCGTGAAGCCTACAAGAAATATAATCGTAGCTAGGACAAATATGCGCGCTGGAGCGTAGTTGTAGTTAGCGGCGAAGAGGGCAAGGCTTGCAGCTAAAGCTTTGCCGTATGCCCAGCGCGACTTATCAGTAATGGCCAATATCACGAGCACTAAAGCTAGCTCTAATCCGAAAAACGTGGCGGTTTGAGAGACCCCATAACCCATGTAAAAGATGAACAAAGGGTTAGTAGCGGTAATTATAATAAATAAGAGTGCGGCCGTTCTGTTGAATAGGAGTCGAACCAAGTACGCTCCAAGAGCAAGGCTCGCCACGCCCATTAGGAGCGAAGTAATACGTAGCGCTGCAAAGCTCCATCCTATTGAGTTGAGAATGGCATACGTCGGCGCACCATACATGAGTGTCTGAGCGCTCGCGGAGAGCAAGCCGGGCTTTTGTATGAATACGTTCCAGGAGAACTCGCCGATACTCTGGTGGTCCCTAAAAGCATTGAAGAAGAAGTGGACAGTATCACACTCCCAGGGAAGCATGGCGGAGTCGCCTGGAATAATTCGATATACCAGCGTAATACCCACAGCGCCCATGACAGACAAAAGAGCCAGAATCTTTAGCCATCCAGGGGAAATGGTATCCTCAGAGAGGCTGATCTTTCGACGGGAGAGGACGGAGCAGGCAAGTATATAGATTAGGGCGCAATAGAGTCCCCGATAGGCAATAAATTGTTCCATAATGCAGAAGAGGCCCAAGCTAGCCATGGGGGCCAAAAGTACGCACCCTCTAACAACGGTCACTATCGTAAAAGAGTGGACGAGACAAGGCCTAAACGTGCCAGATTAGTGCGGCTTGGTTAAGAGCTTATTCAACGTAAAGAGCGGAACCATGGGAATGTCGGAAAATTTGAGGATTGTGCCCTGCGGCGGTGAGTTTCCCTACTACATAGGCTTCCCGATCTAGCTCGATGATAGCTAAGGCAGGGAACCCGGTCTTGGTGCCTTGTGCAATAATTATATCGGCTTCATCCTGCGGAGGTTGCAAGCTAGTTCTGGTCGCATTTGGAAACGTAAGAACATAGAAAGACTCTCCGAGAGATTCGGGTTGGTTTGTAAGGCTGAGTAAGGTTTTCACCTTACGTGTTTCGATAGGTAAGTTGAGTATATACGTTACACGGTAAAGCTTCCATCGTTGGACGCTTGTTTCGTAAAATTCATAGTTCCAGTGTGCCCACCAGGCGCCGACCAAAAGCATGCATGGCGCTACGAGATATGGTTGTGTAATCCTGAGGCACCTCCAGGCGGTGTCGCACGCAATCGCACATGCTAGGGGCATAAAGAGCGCGAAGATAATAAGATGAGGAGAGAAGCTGCCTTCAACCATGAGCACCGAGCCGACAAAGGTTGCGATGCAGGCGAGAATGACGTAGGTCGACACGAGGTGCTTGCGCGCGGCGCTAAAGATAAGAACTAGCCCTCCCGCCACCGCAACCCAGCTCATAATTGGCCCTAGTGGTGCGCCTGTGTATCCGTATTGGGCGGCTTTATCACCGGCCCAAAAGAAGAGCAGGGTTTGTTTCAGGTTGAAAAGGATAACTTCCCAGTCTGTCGCTGGTCCACCTAGGGAGTATTCGATGTGTTTGCGCGGACCTGGTAGAAAGATAAGTTGAGAGCGTGCCCGGCTTTCGTAGTTGCGCGTTGTCCAGAAATAAATTTGAGGCCCTGCGGCTAAGGTAAATCCGATGAGAGCGGCAACGATACTACCCATCCTGACGCGTAGCCCCCCGATCAAGTTTCGCGGAGCCGCACTAGTCAGGAGTTGTTTGATAATCACCGCTCCGATAATGGCGGGGCCGAGCACGTGGGTGGCTGGATACACAAGCACCGAGAGTCCGGTTAAGATTCCTAGTAGTAAACAATTACGTGCGCTTGGCGTGCGCGCCACGCGGGCTAGTGCCCAGGTGACGAACGCGATAAACAAAGTAGCGTGATTGTAGATAAATCCCGTCCGCGAGTAGTGTACGTGCAGGTTAAACGGGACGGCGAATAAGAGGAAAAAAAGACCCGCCCTGCGTCCGTAGGTATTCGAAACGGCAAGGCCGAAAAATATGAGCGATATGACCCCCTCTATAGCTGTAGCGAACCGGATGCTCCAGGTTGACAATTCACCAGTCACCTTTGTTGGTACGCTCGACAGCCAGTAGTTAAGGTTCGGATGGCCAGCCCATCCGGACCCGTAAAGGGCCCAGCCGGAATTGGATTCGGCTAGGGTAGTAATCCCAGTAGCCGAGGCGGCCTCGTCATTATGAAGCTGTGGTGGATAATTTGTCAGATATGGGATTCGAATAGCCACGGCGAGCATAATGAGAATCACAAAACTCGCGGCAAAGTGCGAATTGCGGCGGCCATTTGGGGGGATGTTAGAAAAAGGACTCATTTTGTCGTCTGATATTTTTGCTGCTTAAAACAAACTGCTCATAAAAGTTGAGCCGCCCATTGTTTGTTCTAAAACAGTAGCACCCTAAAAAGGATTCTAAAATGGGGAAAGTAGAAATGCAAAAAGCTATGTACTTTGTGTTAAGGTCCCCTTTCTTTGAACACATAGTCTTAAATCAGTAGCATCGGCTGTTCCTCAGCCCCGCAGGGGCTGGAGGGCAGAGACTCATAACTTGTTGATAAGTTGTTAGTTGAGCTTGAGTGCGTTTTCGGGCAATTGCTGGAGGGCGCCCTATGAGCGGAATGGATCCGTTCGGTGTTGTAGTAGCCGATGTAGCAGTAGGTAGCCTACAGCAGCTCAGGAAGCGATGAGAATCGCTCAGGGTCTCCGAACTCGTCTTTAAATCGTCCAAAGAACGACTCCTGTGAGCCGTTATGCAACGGAGATGATTTAGGCGAATAAGATGCTTGAATACCCTGCTCTTCCAGTACTTTCGTGAGTGCATAGGATTTGTACTCGCTCCCTTGATCCGTATGAAACCGGCCGGTGCTTGATCTGCCCCGAGCAGCGCCATTTTTAGCGCTCTCAGAACTAGCTCTGCCTAGTGCTCCGTCATTGACTTAAACACCGAGAATTTCTCGAGTAAAGCGATCCATAACCGTTGCCAAATACACGTGACGAGTATGAAACCAGATGTGAGTGAAGTCAGCAACCCATACCTATCGGGTGCCATAGGCGATAGTTTACTGAGGATATCGGTGCGGTTACTCTCAGGTTGCCCCATATCGTGTGGATTGTTTGGAGCCCGTGCTGGTTGAGCAGGCTTAAGCCCGTAGAGCTTAATGACCAGCTGAGCCCGTTTGCGGCTTATCTGAAGGGCGGCTGCTACGCGCTTATGCCCGTAGCCAGGATGCTTCAGCATCACCGCTTCAATGCACGCCTGAGCGCTTCATCTTTTTCGGGCTGCTTGCGCCGGTAGTACCTGAAGGGAAATTACAAACGAGATTTTTCGATGGTCCATGCGGCGCAGCCGCTTTTGGTTTGATTAATTGATACAGTAAACCCTTTATCCAGTAGCATATGGTGTAGTTTGCTATAAGGCACGGTAGTGATAAAGCTAACTTTGTTTAGGTTCGCCAAGGTTAAGAACTCTTGGAGATAAACAGAGTTAGGATTGAAATAGCCGTCTGAAATATTATCGAGGAAGCCTGCTGGAAAAAAAGAGATCTGCGCTTCAGGGTGCTTCCGAGATAGCTCCGCTAGGTTAAGTTCAACCCATGAGCGCTGTTGACAGATCAGGTGCGAAGAGCCGAGGACAGATGCAGGTTCAGGATCGTTTAGTACTGCTTTTGTAGCCTCGATAAGGTCTGGCTGAGCGGACTCTTGCACACCGTTCACATAATAGTTAGATCCAACGAGGCTGATACTCAATGCAATGGTGACAACACTAATAACAACCCGTGGCATACCACATCGATACAGCCGCTCCAATACGGCCCAAAGTCCCTGCGCCGCCCAAGCTGAGATTGGAAATACCAATAAAAACGAGCGATGAAGATCTAGTCGATTGACTAACAGTAATGGAATGAGCCCTATGAAGAAGAAGGTAATGATGTACCAGTTACCGAGTGTAAACGCTCTGCGGAGACTTAAAATAAGCCCAATTATGATGAATACTACGAGCCCGCTTTGGTATGGGCGAAAATGGTCGCCAAAATAGGCTCCACGGGTAGTAGAGAGTAGTTGGTAGGTTGGAGAATAGGTTTCATAAAACTGCTGGAAACGCCTCTGTGCTACAGCTAATATAAAACGGACACGAACACTTTTAGAAAGGTTGTTGGGATCAAGCGATTGAACTTCGGGCGTATCTCCAAGATATTCAACTAAGTTACCTTTCCATTTATGTTGGAAGAAAGCATGCTCCTCTCGCATTGTAGAAAAGTTACTGCCAGGGTTTAAATTCTTTTCTGCAATTAGAGCGCCGGTCGTTCCGATGCAGATTGCTAATGCCCATAGGCGCACGCGCCCGGGAATGGCTCCTACGATCCCACCGAATAGCGCAGTGCTCCCAAGAAATATCAAAGTGGTTACCAGGAATATCCGACCTGGCCCGTAGTTAAAGGATGCGCCGAATAGAAAGGTTATTGCAAGTACGGCATTAAGTGAACGGATGCCTCGACCAGAGAGCGTTCTAAATATAAACACGCCGGCCAGGAGAAGTGCGAAGAGTGTGCCCGTTACGGCTACCGCATATCCCATGTAGTGAACGAGAAGTGGGTTTGTTGCAAATATAATAGCGAAGCATGCAGCAGTTCCAGAGTTGAAAGCCATCTTTATCAGGTAAGCACCCATGGCCACGCTCAGCACCCCGGCAAGAAGACTGACTGAGTGCAGCGTGAAGGTGTTCCACCCTAAAAGTTTCATGATGGCAAAGGTCGGAGCGCCAAAAAAAAGTGTTTGCGCGCTCGCAGCTAGCACGCCAGGCTTGGTCAGGGCTGCTTGAACAGTGAAATCCCACACACTTTTTTTATCAGTAAAAGCGGAGAAAAAATCGTGAATGCTGTCGCACTCCCATAGGAGCGCAGGGGTCATGTCTAGTCGCATTCGGAAGAAGAGGGGAATGGCGATCGCTCCACACACTGAAAACGTCACAGGTAGTATGCACCATCGAAGAGTATCGCCGAGTTGGCTCCGTTCTTTGCGAGAGAACTGGATAATGCCTAAGACCAGTAGTGTCGCTGAAATAATCCACAAAGAACCGTAGTAGAGTAATGTGTTAGTTGAGGTATTAAAATATTGAAACATGAAGGGACCCTGACTTACTCTCTGTCAACTCTAAGAATATCAAGAGCTAGGGGAGATTGGCTAGCCCTAAAACGGACTCAGGCGGTATCATTTTATTTGGCGCCGCGGCGTTAGTACCAGCCAAGCGTTTTTCGTTGCTGCACCATCGATCGGGATGGCAGCCCGTACAGACACGGATGGGTGGCCTTGTTCGCAAAGCACTTTTATAGCTGGGTCCTGTGCCGATTGGGGTGAGCATCGTAAAAGGACGGCCTCTGACAACTGGAGATCGTCCAGATAAGAAATGAGACTACCCACGGGTGACTGCACCGTGTGTGAGTTGGGCATAATCCTCCGCCACTCCTTTGATTCCACCGCATAGCTAAGACAGGAGTTTTCGCGCGGGGAATCAAAAGGAGATAGGGGTATAATGTAGGAGGTTTTGGATTGTTCTAACAAGGCAGGACTGGAGAGTAAGAGGCGGATCGAGCTTCCGTTTTCGCAAACAGTAAACATAGTCGCTTTAGCTACCGGATTGTTTGCGAAACTCAATTCGAGCGGAAAACGAAGGGCGCATAGAGCAAAACCACAGGCACATATCGACGCCTTAGTTCCACGCGATCTGGTTGTCGAAAAAAAATACAAGGCCCCACACAGAGAACTCATGGCGGAAAAAGATATCCCTCGCCGATATGCGGTGGCGTCTCCCACAAGGAGATACGCAGTTAACCATACACCCGCCCACAACATTATGCTGAAGCTTTGTTGCCGATAGGGGGGCGGAAACGAAATTATACGAATGAGTGCGGATGAGATGAGAAAAAACAAGCAGGGTTGCAGGCAGAAAAGATCGGGGAGCCCCCTGAGTATATTTGAGATGTGTTCGATCAACGCCTCAACGATCTCCTTGGGGCTACGATTCCAAAAAACGGAGAAGTTTTGACCATCTGACGGGCGCGCGATCTGGATCCAGATCGGGGTGTCTGGATTGTGGATAAGGTCAAAGTCCGGTAACCCTTCCGCCTCTGGATGTGGTCGCCAGGACTCTTTAGGCCATGACACTAAGAGATCGCGTTTAAAAAGAGATATATCTCCCGAATAGGCCGCGGTAACCACAATTCCAGTTGCGAGGATTATTGGCGCCGCGATGTGTATGAGTATCGATAGAACGGCTCTGGAGAGAGAAGCTTGTCGCGGGATGAGAGATATGAGCACTAAGCATACTATGCTGATGATGAAAGGAATTCTAACTGCAGCATACGAGTACATCGCGAAAAGAGTGGCCCCCAAGACGAGAATAAATATGGAGATCGATGATGCGGGTGGCTTACCCAACCACCGTGAGGCGATTTTCGTCGCGGTAAAAAAAAGTAGGCCACAAGTAGTAATCAGCGTTACGGGAAGGTTTCCGGACAGCCCTGCTGTGAGAACCCAGCGGTCTGTTATCATAATTGAAAGCGCGATGAGGGCGAAAACTGTACCGCCAATGGAGCGGGCACCACTCGCCAAAAAGCTTATGCCTAGGGCACAGAGCACCATAGAGACGAGGTTGTTTATAAGTATGGATTTGCCAACAAATGGATTAAGCGCCGCTCGCAGAGTGACGAAGATGAGGTTGGCTCGAATGGCTACTGAATCATCGTGCTTAAGGGACAAGCTTGACGAAGACCATTCGGTGGGAGTTTCGAATCCAGACGGCAGAATGGTGCTGCTTGGAGCAACAAGCATTAGAAAATTCAGGACAATCAGGAAGGATATGAGGCCAAAGGCCCAATCTCCTTTATTGTGTGCGGGAACGGTGCCACTCTGGCGCGCTAGCAGGATGGTGGTGACCATTCCGAGTAGCGCTCCTAAGCCTACTGCCAGGTTCAGAGTTGTAGGGGCATAGGTGCTCGCAATAGGGAGATAAAAGTATATTGAGATCAGCGCGCCAGCGATGCCCGCAGTATAAATTGCTTTTAACAACTTTCTACCTAGGATCTCAGCGCCGCATGAGGCCACTGTTGTGCCAACTGCTAGGCCAAAAAAAAGGTCATAGAGGGTCTGATTGGTCACTAGATGGGTAAGGGAGCCAAGCTGTACGAAATTCGCTGGCCAATAGCTAATCAGGAAATTGATGTGCAAAATTGAGAATACAATTAGGAAGCAAGTAGTCGCAAAAATCATCGTAGGGTTCCCAAAAATTAATCACGGCACGACTAAGCGTCTGAGTATTAGGATAAGAAATCCGCGCGAAAAATGATTCGATATGCGCACGCCCCTCATTTTTCAAGACGTTTAGGTCGCCCGGTTCTACCCCCATACTAGTGGTGGCGAAACATCCACTTCTCTCAAAAGCCCCGCAAAAATCGACACGAAACGCCGAATAGTTTTATGTCTGACGTTAGCCTGCTCCCGGTATCGAGTAAACTGAGATTCGACACGTGGATTTAGAGGTGCGTTGAGACCCCGGCGCTCGCTCGCAAAGTCTTTCTAAATACCTGTCAATTTCGTCTTGCTATCCGATACGATCTGAAATTAAGCATGAAATTGAGGTCACAGAAAGTATCTTCCATATCGGAGTGTTTGCTGAGGACTCGATCGTTCTAACAGTTGGGTTTTTACAGCGAATAATAGCGCTCTGAATCAGATCTTCATTGATCTTTGAGTTATGGAATGTGTCTGTAATTAGATATGTTACACGCAGCCAGGTTTGATTCTCTACAGTCTCTGAGAGCTGTGACCTCATTTTTGTCCATGAATACAACCAAGTTTTCTCAAGGCGCGCTGTTGCTTCTAAGGGATTATCAATAAGCTCCGGAAGGCTTTGAAAGCGGCGGAAGACGAGTAGGTTTGGGCGGTTGTGCGTATCAGTTAGGTGATCTAGGAAAAGCAAGGTGAACTTCGACCCGTCGTAATTTTCTCCAAAGGCGCCAATCGTCAGGGTTCGGGCAGAGATATCCCTCGTTAACTCTTTGGCCATAGCGACTTCTGGAGCTTCTCCGTAGTGCCAAAAACGACCAGAAAACCAGACAAAGCAAGTTATACTAGTCCAAATCGCCAGCATCAATGTAAACGCAAAGCCTGAGAGCGTCGATCTCCAGCTGGATTTAGCTACGTAGTTATATGCAACCGCCACGGCTACCGCGGCTAGCGTCATTATCGCTGGAAAGGTAGAGGAGAGTCGCTTGGGATATGCTTGTTGAGAGAGAATTCCGGGGAGGAGTGCCGCGCCGATCCACCCAAGCAACACAGCCGTTTCTATGCTCGTACGACGTGCTAGTAGGAAAAATAGACCGACAACTGCGCACGCTACAACTGGCCACTCTAGGGTGCGCGGAGCGATATATTCGGTAGCTGGAACCCATTCTTGATGAAACAGGTAGGGCGCTTTAAAGAACAGACCTTGGAGTACGACCCAGATGTGCTCCGATGATTTTGCTATTATGCAAAGCGTTGCTCCCACAGCGCCAACACACGAAGTACCGTCGCCCCACAAGGTTCTCCCGCCTGTGAGCGTGAGTGGGTTTAAAAATTCAACCTCTCCGGTCGCTGGATAGTAGCTCAAGGGGATGCCGAGTGCCCACATCACAACACCGAAAAATAGTATGATGCACTGGCCCCACGTAAGCGGTAGCCGGAAGCGGTTGTTTATCCAAAAGAGCCCTAGGGCCAGGAGTGGCATAAGGACGGCGCTTTGACCTGATGGATATTGATGCCAAGAGACTGCCATCATAAGAGCGATGCCTGCGGACCATATCAGCCGACGAGTTTCCGCGGCCCGGAGAAGAAAATAGGCCATAAGTGCTATTGGCCACGTCGTTGCTCCGTGTGGGTAGATATCCGAGCGATGCCATCCCAGGTGGAGGCAGTTGAAGGTTAGAATAGTTGCAGCTATTATTCCGGCGGTTTTTCCGGCGATGCGTTTTGCGACTAGATACATTACTGGGATAGTCATAAGGCCGATAAGCACCGAGCCCATCCGAACAGATAGCAATGTCGTGCCAAATAGTGAAAATGTCGCGGACATCGGAAGATAATAGAGCACTCCAAGAGGCGACCACGGGCCATTTAATCCGCGGTTGGCCACGAAAATACCCTTGAGCGAGCCCGCAGCGGCGGAAAATATAGCGCATTCCCCTTCGAAATAATTGGTGATTCGATTAAGGGCATACATGCGTAGAACTACCGCTATCGAGAAAATCGCGAAGAGCGCTCCTAATTCTACCCGTGAGGTATGGTCGCTGTTTGAACGGAGATGTTCGAACCTCGGAGCGTCAGGGCGTCGCAACCCGAGGGAAACGAGGCAAAAGCTGACGAGATACAAAACAACGCCAAGTGCGATGGCTGGGTAAGGAGTCGTATCGGGGGACGATAGTACCCCTAGAAACTCGTTGATTTGACGATTTAATACGCGGTCTACTAGAGCTAGCTGAGCGAGAATTGCAACCACTAATCCGGAAAAAAATAGCGATTGACTGGTCGAGCGACGACTAATTCCTACTAGTAGAAGGGCAAGGCATGCTATTCCCGTTCCGTATCTCCATAGGGGATACACTTGGGTGAAAAGAGGTTCACCTAGAGAACTCAGCGCAGAAACGGCAGGGGTAAGGAACGAAAGGCAGTTAGCCGAGGCGGTATCGTCTAGAAAGGCGACGTAAAACGCGATTAACGTCGTGATTGCGGCGGTAACGCAGAAAAATAAAAAACGCTTGTCTTTCATAAGGACGTAATGAGTAGGGGATATTAAGACCAACTAGAGGCACGCTAGCTCCGTTCTTTAGTGTTAACCACCAGAAATAATGAGGCAATCACAAATCTTAATGACGTTAGAGCTTTACGCGTGAGCATTAAAAATAGACGATAAAAACCCTTGCTTTGCTCATCATACCGATTACTTAATCATGTAGTTCCCAATCATGACCTGGGTCGGTTAGAAAGAGAAACTGGTGCTGAAAATGTGGTATCGCACTCATGAGAGTGAAATTGGGCCTCTCCGGTCGCTTCGGCGCAAGCAATTGGGATCTACGGGGCATTAAACGCCCCACGGTACAAGATTTGCTGATAGGGGATAGAAAGGCTCTCGAGATGGGGGCATTCGAGGAGTTCTTGGGGTTTTAAGTAAAAAAAGACTCAAGATTTATGGGATTGTGCCGTTGAATCTCTCAGGACGTGAATATATCGAGACTAATAAGGGTGTTTGTATGAAGATGAGAAAACGACTACTCGCGATAATGCTTTCGGTCCTTTGCGTTGGAGCGTGGCCGGTTGTCTCATATGCGGATTCAGCGATAACGCTCGCGATCCCTGACCTGGCCGCGGAAAAGTCGCTTCCGATGACCTTAAACGGAGATGCGAGCGTTCGTGATGGAGCCTTATACCTGACCCATGCGGCTGGGGATCTGTATGGCTCCTCTTTTTCTGCGCAGTCTGTCTCCCTATTGAATTATCAATCCTTCAGCGCCCATTTCTCGTTTCAAATAACCTCTCCGACTTGCACGCGCGGCCTTGGAGGTGATGGCTTGGCGTTCGTTATCCATTCGAACAGTTCAATGAGCAAAGCGTATGGGCAGGGGCTTGGATATAGTGGTTTATCCGCCTCGCTCGCCGTTGAATTTGATACGTTTGAGAATGGCATCTACAGTGATCCGGACAACAATCACATCGGGATTAATCTTAACGGAGATTTACGCTCGATTGTGACGGCCAAGGCACCGTTCTTTCTAAATGACGGCGTTCCGTATTACGCATGGGTCGATTACAATGGGGCCACAAACGTGCTTGAAATAAGAATCTCCGATGGGACCGCTCGCCCTTCCGCGCCAGTTCTCGCTCACACAGTCGATCTCTCTGGGGTTCTTAAATCTGAGGTCTTTTTCGGATTCTCCGCCGCGACCGGTAGTTGTAATCAGCAACATCTAATTAAGTCTTTATATTTCCACAAAGACTTCATCGCAGAGGGAATTGACCCTGTGCAGAACGAATATTTCACCGATCGCAGCAAATAAACGCGAGACGATTGCTAGTGAAGGCTCCTAAAACTCTCTAGATCAAGCGGCTGACCGATACGGAGAAGCCAGTGTGCTCTTGAGAGAGGATTTGAGCTACGACATCGTCAGTGAATCGATCTTCCTTAATTCCAGGGGCTGAAAGGTAGGTTCCACGGATCAAACCCAAACATATAAAATACAAATGAAACAGGGACCGGTAAGAAAGGCCATGCGTTGTGTTGTCCAACATAGTACTGAGGAACAAAAAAATTGCAAAAAACCAGAATCATAAGCACCTCTGAAAGCTTATTTCCAAGAATTTTCTTACATAACAAGAGCTCCAAAGAGTATAGAACTATCGGAAAGGCATGTCCGACGTGACGAGAGATATCGTGAGAGAACAACAGCTGGGCTCCACCCGCGGCGAACATGAGCGCAAATAC
>JAPLFS010000005.1 GCA_026390555.1 Pseudomonadota bacterium | reverse complement strand
GGACTGTTCGGTTCGTAGGGATGGGTCTCCTTAAAAGCTGGATCGGAGGGCGCTAGGGAGCCGTAGACCTCGTCGGTAGAGACGTGCAGAAATCTAAAGGCGCGCCTGAGATCCCCTTCGAGCTCGCTCCAGTAGCTACGCACCTCTTCGAGCAGATTAAAGGTACCAACGACGTTAGTTTGTATAAATTCAGCGGGGCCGTGAATTGAGCGATCAACGTGACTCTCTGCCGCGAAATTTATAACGGCTCTAACTGCGTACTTACGCAGAAGCGTTCGCACCGTTTCGGAGTCGCCTATATCTCCCCGCACAAATATATGGCGCTTGTTTCCCTCAAGGGAGGAGAGCGAGAGCAGGTTGCCTGCATAGGTCAACTTGTCCAGATTTATAACGGTCTCGCCGCCAGCCTCGATCCAATCGAGGATAAAATTAGCGCCTATAAATCCCGCTCCGCCGGTAACCAGTATCGTCACATTATGCCCTGCTTAAACCGCTGCTAAGGTACAAATCTTATTGTATTAAAAGGGCCTTTGTCGATAGTGCTCTAGGGGGGGCCTTATAAATAAATAAACTGTTCACCATGTTTTGCAACTATTCATACGGTCCTGATCCTGTGGATAGCTACATATTATGAGTAGATAGCCCTCTTATCCCCCTCCGGTCGGGTTTTCCAACGCCGATGGAGCCAGAACCACCCTTCTGGAAATTTTACGATTAACTGGCAATATAGATCTGAGATCCGCTGAGTCAGGATACGCACCTTCTCCTCATACGATGCCTGACTATCTTCGTATATATCCGTACAATCGCAATCAAGCGCATCTACCGCATAACGGTCACCCCCTACATAGCGCAGAGAGGTAACGAAGATCGGCGCCCTGGTTTTAATAGCTATAAGCGCAATGGCCTTGGTTGTGGCTGCCTGCGTGCCGAACCAATCAACGAATACAGCATGTTTACTGGTAACGTTCTGGTCGAAAAGAACCGCCACCGGAGTGCCCTGCAAAACGGCCGCTAGCATGGCTTTGTAGCCCCCCTTACGATCGATAATGCGGTTACCACTTATCTCGCGCAGTCCGGTCCACCAATTATCAAGTAGGGGTGAGCCAAACTTACGGGCCACCGGCGCAATCGGGTAATCTATTAACCCACAGGTATGTCCAAGTAGCTCAAAACTTCCAAGGTGTCCGGTAATTACCAAAGCCCCCGGCCCACCTAGAGCTTTTAAGCGCCCGGTGCAGCTCTCAAGCTGCTGAAAATCCATGTGTGCTTGAATCCATGCCAGATCAATAGTTGCGAGCCTGACGGTATCCGCCAATAATCTCCCCATCTCAGTCATGTTCTTGCGCAGAATCTTCCGTCGCCACCCTACATCCCTTTCTGGAAATGCAAGTTCGAGATTTTGTAGGCAGGTTCGCTTTAACTTCGGCATAACCAGAAGCGCCAGCCGGAAGAGATTTGCAAATAACGCCACCCGCACCCATTGCGGAAGGACGCCTAGAACAGCGAAGAGCCCTCGGACTGAGAGATATACCAAAACATCTACTATAGTTTTCACAGTATCTAGTTCCTGTTCTTCCCAGCTATATGCCTCTCAAACGCGCGTAGGGTCGCCTTACTAACGTGGTGCTCGATCCCCTCAGCATCCGTTCTTGCTATCCCCTCCCTAATTCCTAACGATAGGAGGAAATTCAGCACGATCCGATGCCTCCGACGTACCTGTTCGGCGAGCTTTTTACCAGCCTCGGTTAGAAATATAGATCGATATCGCTCACTAATCACCAACCCCTGTTTGCGCAGCCTAGCCACAGTTCGGTTAACGGTAACGTGGGTAACCCCCAAACGGCGCGCGATATCGACTAGGCGCGCCTCACTCCCAGCTTTTATAAGGTCATCGATAACCTCAACGTAGTCGTGCGCAATCTCGCTCGCCCTGGCCTCCCTGGCCTTTCGGTGGTGCTCGGCCGAGGGTGCCCCAACGTGCCGTTTTTTTGTTTTACAGCTTTTAGAATCGGACTTCATCCCCTCGAATCTCCTTGACGCCACCTAGTCTTACCCCGTAGATTGTAGCTTATGGTACATTTGTTTGCTAGGGATACAATATACAGGCTAGCCTCTGTCGCCTTACTTGTCCTCCTAAGCCCCTGCAAACTGGGACTAACAGAGTCTCCCCCTTTTACAATAATCACAACAACGAACATTATCGCCGATACGGCGCGCTCTATCGCCGGCACCAACCCTGGCACTATCCCTGGCTCCACCCCTGGCTCCATCCCCGGTACAGCGGTAGAGACAGAAGGAGGAACAGGGATAGTAATCACACCCCTGATGCGCGAAGGGGTCGACCCACACACATATAAACCCTCCCCCGGAGACCTGCGCGCGCTCTCACAGGCCTCGCTAATTCTCTTTAACGGTCTGCATCTAGAGGGAAAGATGGCGGACGTTTTCGAAAAACTCTCTAAACGACAGCCGGTCGTGGCCGTAACTGACACCATTGCGCACGATCGCCTGCGGACAACATCCACCATCGCCGTGGCCCACGATCCGCATGTATGGTTCGATGTCTCGCTCTGGATCCTTGCCTCAGAGAGGATTCGGGACGCTCTGAGCGAGTATAATCCAGCTCATAAGGCCGGCTACCATAGCCGTTTTGCGGCTTTACGCGAGAGGCTCATCGCACTCGATCTATGGTGCGCCTCAGAGCTCAGCACAATACCGCAAGACTCCCGACTACTTGTCACCTCTCACGACGCATTTGGATATTTTGGAGCAGCGTATGATATCGAGGTGCTCGGTGTTCAGGGTATTAGCACCGATAGCGAGGCTAGCCTCCGCGATATAAACAATCTGGTGCGAACCCTCAGCATGCGACGTATCCCAGCGGTTTTTATCGAAACAAGTGTCTCTCCAAAGATGGTAGAGGCGCTCGTTGAGGGAGCTCGCGCACAGGGCCATGCTATCTCAATTGGCGGAACCCTCTTTAGTGACTCCCTCGGTAGTCCTGCGACACCTGAGGGCACTTATGAGGGCATGGTACGTCACAACGTAACAACGATTAAAAAAGCCCTCTCACGCGGCAAATGATATGACAAAAACAACGGCGATTGAGGTACATGACCTAACGGTTGCTTACGGACAAAAACCTGTCCTATGGGATATCGATGTTGAGATACCTAGCGGTAAACTAGTTGCGATCGTCGGCCCAAATGGCGCCGGTAAATCAACCTTACTTAAGGCGATCCTCGGATTAGTGCCCACAACAACCGGCTTTATCCGCGCTCTTAATCAACCGATCGATCTAGTTCGCAAACGGATCGGGTACGTTCCACAGCGCGAGAGCGTTGATTGGGACTTCCCAATAACGGTTCAAGAGGTGGTTCTGATGGGTCGCTACGGAAAGCTCGGCTGGATAAAGCGCCCGAGCGCTAGCGACCGCGAGTTTGCCGCCGCCTGTCTAGCACAGGTAGGTATAGAGGCCTTTGCCGACCGTCAGATTCGACAACTATCAGGAGGACAGCAACAACGCGTCTTTCTAGCGCGAGCCCTCGCTCAGGAGCCCGATCTATTTCTGATGGATGAGCCCTTCTCGGGGGTCGATGCCGCCACAGAGCGCGTTATCATCGATATCCTACGAGTCTTGCGATCTACAGGGAAAACTGTGGTCGCCGTACACCACGATCTGCAAACTATCCCAGAATATTTCGACTGGGTAGTAATGCTAAACCTGCGCCTAGTAGCCGCTGGTAGTATCAGCGACGTATACACCCCAGAGAATCTTCATGCGACCTATGGAGGAAGGCTTACTATCCTCGACCGTATTACTGAGGCGGTACGTACCGGTACGGTACGGAGCGAGCAGGATATCTCAAGCAAAATAACGTAATATGGACTTTCTTGATCACCTCACCTCCTTTAATACGCTCCTGGTTATGCTAGGAACGTCGCTGCTCGGCCTGTCGTGCGGGGTGGTTGGTTGCTTTACCGTATTGCGACAGAGGGCACTGGTTGGAGACGCCATAGCGCATGCCGCTCTCCCCGGAGTGTGCGTTTCATTCCTGCTTTTTTACGACCGACACTTTGGTTATCTCTTTGCTGGCGCCGTAGTTTTTGGGCTTTTAAGCGTAATCATGATCTCCTCTATCTGCTCATATTCCCGAATAAAGGAGGACGCCGCTATAGGGATAGTGCTTAGCTCACTCTTCGGTCTTGGGATCGCGCTATCTCGTATTATTCATAATACACCGGATGGTAACTACGCCGGATTAGATAACTTTATCTTCGGCAAAGCTGCGACGATAACCAGCGCTGACGTTTGGTTTATTATGGTGGTCTCGATACTAGCGATATTCTTCGTTACGATATTTTTCAAGGAGCTGCAGCTACTCTGCTTCGACCGCGAGTTCGCCTGGACCCAGGGCTATCCGGTAATGGCACTTGATATCTTCCTGATGGGTCTAGTTGCTATGTGTACAGCAGCAGGGCTGCCTGCTGTTGGGGCTGTGCTTGTGGCCTCTCTTCTTATTATTCCAGCCGCTAGCGCCCGACTCTGGACCGATAACCTACGAACGATGCTCTTTCTTGCCGGAGCTTTCGGCGCCCTCTCCTGCCTCTCTGGAACGGTGCTAAGTGTCGCTATACCTGGCCCGCTAGCCTCGCAGGGGCTTCCAACAGGGCCCCTAATCATCATCTCAAGCGCTGTAATCTTCTCGCTCTCGCTAACACTATCTCCATCTCATGGGCTCTATGCATATCTTGTAAGACGGGGTCGCCGCCATGCTAGTTAATCTTTCTGTAGATGAGCTCTGGGTGATCGCAACCTGTGCGGTGTGCGGGGCTGCCTGTGCGATTCCAGGTGTTTTTCTAATGCTAAGGCGCTCGGCCCTCTTGGGGGATGCGATCTCACACGCAATCCTTCCCGGTATTACAGTAGCCTTTATGATAAGCGGCGAGAGAAGCCCCATTTTTATGCTGCTTGGGGCGGCGCTGGCGGGGCTGCTAACGGCGCTACTCTCCTCTCTCCTCTCTCAAAGTACGATCCTTAAGAAGGATGCAGCGCTAGGTATAGTTTTTACGACCATGTTTGCTATCGGAGTTCTCCTACTTACCTGGGGCGCTCGTAACGTCGATCTCGATCCGGGGTGTGTACTATATGGGCTGGCAGAATTGACCCCATTTGATACGACCGAGCTCTTCTCTATGCTGCTACCACGCAGCTTTGTCTGGCTCAGTATTATCCTCCTAATAAACATAGCTCTCGTATCGATATTTTTTAAGGAGCTTAAAATCTCCTCCTTTGATCCGGTGCTGGCCTCGGCGCTTGGATTTAATACCACCCTGATTCACTACGTACTGATAACAAGCGTTACTATTACAGCGGTCGCCTCCTTTGAGGCGGTTGGATCGATACTGGTTATCTCGATGTTAATCACCCCGGCCGCAACAGCCTATCTACTTACCGACAGGCTCGGGCTGTTGATCTTCATTGCGGCGGCGCTCGGTATCGTTGCGGCGTTCGGTGGGTACGCCGGCGCCCTTACCCTAAACACCTCGGTCGCTGGGATGATGAGCGTAGTATCAGGAGTTATCTTTGCTATTAGCCTGGTAGTGGCACCACGCCACGGCCTTGCACAACGGGTCATTACTAGAGCGATGCTGCGCTACCGCATCCTCCGTGACGATATACTCGGCATGTTATATCGCTGGCACGAAGTCGTTGGTAGGGATCACAGTAACCCCCTAACTCACCGCGAGATCTATCAGGCGCTAGGGCGAAGTATTTTAACGCGCCTGGCGCTGCGCTCGCTTATCAGACGGGGCGAGGTGGTGCGTGCCTTAAACGCCCCCCTACACCTAACGGAGCGTGGTATGCTTGAGGCTCAGGCCCTGGTGCGTTCACACCGACTGTGGGAATCGTATCTGGCAAAGCACCTTGGGCTTGCACTCGATCACCTGCATATTCCATCCGAGCGTACCGAGCACTTTATAGGACTAGCCTTAACGCGCGAGTTAGAGAAAGAGCTCGCTACAAAACTGGATCCGCACGGTAAGGTTATTCCGTAGTGAAACCCATAGTGAAACCCATAGTGAAATCCATAGTGGAACCCATAGTGAAATCCATAGTGCAACCCCTTTGACAACGCCACATCATCCCCTAGTAAGAGCTCTTCTCATAGTACCACGATCCAATCCAAGCATCTTTGCTGCCTGAACCTGATTACCCTCACTGGCCTCAAGGGCCTGCTCAATTAAGCGCGCCTTAAAGTGTCTAACCTGCTCGTGAAAAGATGTGCTAATGGGGCCTGACTGCTGCGCAGAGCGTCCATTAATAGTTAGATCTTCCAGTGTAATGCCAGCACGATTCTTAAAGCGTGCGTGGTAGGCCGCCGTTTCAACCATCCCTTGCAGCTCCCTTACATTCCCAGGCCATGCTCTCTTTGATAGCTCTCCAAGCGCATCAGAGGTGAGTTCAAACACATTCAGCCCCTCGCGCTCCTGTAGCTGCCAGAGAAACATCCCGCATAGATCCGGGATATCTTCTAAACGCTCGCGTAGCGGGGGGATTCGAACAAGACAGTGCGCGATACGGTGATGCAGGTCTCGTCGTATCTTGCCGGACGAGATCGCCTCCTCGATATCGCGGTTAGTTGCCGCCAAAAAGCGACAATCAACGCTCTGAAAACTATCCGCTCCAACGGGGCGAATACGTTTCTCCTGAATAAGGTCTAATAACTTTATCTGAGTATCGGGGGTCAATTCATCAAGCTCGTCGATAAAGAGGGTGCCTAAATGCGCCTCTAATACGATCCCCTTACGCGCCTCGGTTGCTCCAGTAAAAGCCCCTTTTAAGTGCCCAAACAGCTCGCTCTGCACTAGATCACCCCCGCCAAAATTCGGCTGGTAGTGAATGAATTTCTTCGATCGTCTGGGGCTCATTTCATGAATCAGTCGGGCGCACAGCCCCTTACCGGTTCCAGTTTCACCAAGAATTAATACTGACTGTTGCGTGCTAGCAATAAACAGGAGCTGCTCCCGCAGCGCCATTATACTCGCGCTAGATCCAGATAGCTGCTCAAGCAGCGGGCTACCCCGTTTCTGCGCAAGCTGCTCATACTCTCTACGAAGAACCGCCTGACTAACAGCGTCCTTAACCAAGGCCGCAACGTGAGCTGGCTCCGATGGTTTTTCTAGAAAGCTCGCGGCCCCCAAATTTAGAGCCCGAATGCCGTGCACTATTGAGCCGTGCCCTGTTAGTACTATCAGGCGCGCTAATGGATTCTGAACCCGTAAGGCTTGAAGAAGTTGAAAGCCACTCTCAACCCCAATCTTCTCGTTAAGACAGAGGTCGAGTACTACAACCTTGGGGTCCTCCTGGAGCGCCATAGAGAGCGCTGCGGCGCTATCCCCTGCGCCACAGATAGATAGAGGGCTCACAAGGGGAGAAAGCGCGCGTGCCATGCTTTGTAGCTGATCTGCATCGTCATCTACTAAAAGAACGTCCTTCATGATGACACCTCCGTACCCAATCCCTGCTCGTTTCGTAGCTCTTCTACGCGCTGCTGATAGTTAGCAAAGAGCAGCCGTATAGAGATCGCTTGAGAGCCCACGCAGATAGAGGTTCTGCATGCATGATCTCTCAGGATTAAATCTGCTACGGCGGCTTCAATCACCGCCCCCTCCCCAAGTTCCTGCGCTGCGTAGGCGCTAAGTGAGGGATACTCCCGATCATCAGCTCCACTAGATTTATGAAAAATATTAAGCACAAGTAAGAGCTCCTTTTCATGTACCTCCACCAGAGCCTCCGCTATAGAGACAGCAAGAACCGAGGGAATAAACGATAAGGCCCGCTTCAGAGATGTCCGATCGCAAAACAGCTCTGCCTCTGAATCAGGGCCTTCTATAACTAGAGGTTCAATCAGATCTCGTACAGCGATTGCGGAACACCCCTGCGGCGCCCTGGCATGCGAGAGCTTCGCTAGCGTTGCTGAAATGGAACCGCAGCGCGCCTTAGCGCGCGCCACATCCTCAGAAGTACCGGTAGAGGCGAAGTATGAGAGATCGTTTTGAATTACAGCCAGATCGCCCCGGATAGAGTGCAGCAGCGCACGGGCAAGCCTCTCAAAGAGCTTCAGTTCACTCTCACAACTATCTTTATGGTCGGTAAATAGTGGCACGCCTTAGGCTCTCCAAGATAACGGGGACCCACTAGCTTATAGCACCTATGTAATATTTCTAAGCAGCTTTAATTATAATACGAACTGTTTCGAACAGATGCCAGCGATTTCTGGTTCCTCACCAATAAGTGTGGGTGGGAAGCTACTGGATGATGGCATAACTATGCGCGGCAGTTGGAAGAAAAGCCGGTCGAAGAATGTAAGATAATGGATGCTGAACCCCTGCGCGGGAACGTGAACCGCTTCCCGTTACCTGCTCCCGCTCCGATACCGGAAACTTATTTCGAAAAGCACCGATTAATAGAAGATATGTTTTGTCATGAAAAGCTCGAAGTCTATCAAAAGTCGGTTGAATTACTGAATAGGTTAT
>JAPLFS010000004.1 GCA_026390555.1 Pseudomonadota bacterium | reverse complement strand
CAGGCCACGGCAACACTCGTATCGAGCCCTCCTGAGAAGGCGATTCCAACTTTTTCACCCTGCGGGATGCTTTTTAGGATATGTGACATAGTGACCTCTTGTTTTAGGGGTAGAACTACAGGAGCGTTGACTATATATATATAGCGAATCGTAACTAGTCAGCATATTCCAGAAATATTCGCATACGGTAATGACACTCAATAGCCCCTAAGGGGCCGATTTGCGGAGCAAATCGGGGGTGAAAACATTAACTGGTCACAAAATCTGTCGTCCCCGATCAGGGGACGTCCAATCGAATTACCTATGAAACTTCGCCGTAATCTGAGTAGCTTGAATCGCAACATTAAACTACGGTGACCAGTTATAGCGGATCTTTGATTTGAAATAAAATCGGCTCCGATCTAAGGTTTCACATGGCCCCTCATACACCACACCTTGAACTCCTTGCTGATATCCTAGGTGTTAACCGCATCCTATCTGGTCTAGACGAGATTAGAGAGCTCGGAAGCCTCTCGATTCACAACGCCTGCTACCGCAAGGGGCGCCCATCTTGCGCCTGGGATTCAAGCGAAATTGCCCTCCCCTGCGCAGCAGCCCAGACTCAAGGGCGTCCAGCGGTGCTAATTGATGTCGGGGGAACCCATACTAAGGTTGGATATCAGAGCTCCGACGGCGAGATAACAGCGTTGCTTGACCACCCAAACAACTGGTTTAAACCTGAGCAGCTCCTAGAGGGGCCAGCCCTTGAACAATTCTTTCAAGCGCTTATCGCTGCGGTGCAAAGTTCAGCGCCAAACCTGCCGCCAACCTGCTCCATCGGACTAATCTGGTCAAATCAGGTCGAGTGCGTTCCGATTGAGACCCCCACTACCCGCGGCGTATCGGGTATCGTGCGCGGCATAAAAACCGGAGGCTACCGTAAGGGCGAGTGGTTCTTAAAGGGGCTACGAGATGGTGATGATATTGGTGCGATCCTCCTGCGACATCTGCGTAGGGTTGGATGGAATCCAGCTATCTTTCTGCTCGGCAACGATACGATCTTTACCCTCTTTGCGGTCCCAGACTCAACCGCCGGCGTTGTTATGTCCTCAGGCGGTAACTGCACTCAGATCGGCGAAGAGGGGCGTGAAAAGGGGCACATCATCAACATCGAGCTGGGAGGACACCTACAACTACCGCGAGAGCTACTCTCGAATGGAGACCGCTTCTTTGCAGAGATGCGCAGTGTTCCTGGGCTTGCGCTTGAGGAGCTCTGCGCCGGCACCTGGTTTACGCAGATGGTCTATGCTCATATCTGTGTCGCGGCGATGCTCCCTGAAGGGCAGCTACTATTGCCCTTAAGAGATGCCCTTGTCTCGGGCGAGGTAACCCTTACCAACAGGGATCTAGCTGCATTGCTACGCGGTGAGTTAACCGATCTGCCAGAGATATTAGTAGGGTCTCGCGAGCCCTTTGTTCCCCTACTTAATGCCTTGGTGAACCGCGCGGGGGTACTCTCCGGTGTGCTGGCGTACCTTTCGGTTGCAAATCAACTCTCGAACGCGATAAGACCGATAACTATCTCGCTCGATAGCTCAATGGCGCGCCATTTTTCGGGCCTCTTCGATGCCCTGCAACAGACCCTACAGGAGCTGTGTAGTGATGTTAATGTTGAGGTATCGATCCAGCTAGTTCAGCCAGTTCAACTAGCCGACGGGGGAGAGCTATCAGTACCGATGTTAGGGATGGCCAATGCTCTTAATTTATTTGAGCCTGAAACGAACCCGCAACGCTAGCCTACACAAATAGGAGGTTCCGATCGAAGTCATTATCTGCCCAACCGCCAACAAAGCGAGCGCACTTGTTGCGGAACTGATTGCAACAACTGTGCGTTCAAACCCACAGGCTGTGCTTGGTCTTGCAACCGGAAGAACCCCTGAAATGGTCTATCAGATCCTCTCTAAAAAAGAGGGCCTAGACTTTTCACAGGTGACAACCTTTAACCTCGATGAGTACATCGGCATTCCCGCTAGCCACTCAGGATCTTACCGCAGCAGCATGGAGCGCGCGCTCTTTAAGCAGATTAATATCGACGCTAAAAACACACACCTGCCTGACGGTATGGCGCACGACCTAGAGGCAGAGTGCCTACGCTACGAAGCAGCTATCGCCAAAGCTGGAGGAATCGACCTACAGCTACTCGGGATAGGGCGCAACGGCCACCTAGCGTTTAACGAACCCCTCTCCTCCCTGAGGTCCCGTACCCGTACAAAATCATTAACCCCACAAACCCGCGAACAGAACGCTCAATTCTTTGGCGGCGCTGAGCTGGTACCCTCTCGCGCGATTACGATCGGGGTGGCAACGATCCTAGATAGTAAATGGTGCATAATGCTCGCAACAGGTTCTGAGAAAGCTGCGGTCCTACAACAGGCGATTGAAGGCCCGCTCTGCTCACTTGTTACGGCGAGCGCCCTGCAGATGCACCGGCGCTGCACCGTTGTTGTAGATCAGGAGGCCGCCTTCATGCTCAAGCACGCCGATTACTACCGATGGGTCTTTGCTAATGAGCCGGAGTGGGCGCCGTACCGATAATGACACTCAATAGCCCCTAAGGGGCCGATTTGCGGAGCAAATCGGGGGTGAAAACATTAACTGGTCACAAAACCTGCCGTCCCCGATCAGGGGACGACCAATCGAATTACCTATGAAACTTCGCCGTAATCTAAGTAGCTTGAATCGCGACATTAAACTACGGTGACCAGTTACGCGTAACTACTGTTTATGGCGATTACCCCCGCCGCATGCTACGATACTAATATGAATCAACCCCAGCTAGACCCAAGACGCCCAGCTGGTGAAGTGACCATGCGGGTAACCGGACTGCACTGCACAAACTGCGCGCTCTCCCTTGAAAAGCACCTCACCCGCGTCGGAGCGGAGCAACCCTGCGTTGACTATACCAGCGGCAGAACCAGTTTTAAGGTGGCCGACCGGGAGCAGCTCTCAGAGATAGTACAGAGCCTCTCTCGACTTGGGTATACGGTCTCTGATCTAGCAGCTCCCCTACCAGCCTCACGACACCTCATCCTGCATATCAAAACCATAATAGCCGCACTGCTTACCATCCCGGTAATGATTGCGATGTTTATGCCATCTTCGGTTTTGCACGATCCGATCCTGCAACTAATCTTAACAACCCCGGTCTTTCTGATCGGTATTCACCACTTCGGCCTAAGCGGCATTCGATCACTTAGAACGGGTACCGCCAGCATGGATGTGCTGATCGCTATCGGCATTCTAGCTGCTTATTCCTCCAGCCTGATTAGCCTTATCCTCGGGCTCTCTCACGATACGATCTTCTTTGAGGCCGTCTGCTCAATCGTAACCTTTGTTATGGTTGGTCACCTGCTTGAGGAGCGGGCCGTTAAAAAAACCACCTCCGCTATCGAGAGCCTCTCTACCCTACAACCACAACAGGTAACCCGTATTGTGCGGCAGGTTGATGGTGTTGAGGCCTTTGAAAAGGTCGCCCTTGGAGAGGTGCAGGTCGGCGATCTATTACAGGTTAATTCCGGCGACCGAGTACCGACCGATGGCACTATTACGCAGGGCGGGGGTTCCTTCGATGAATCGATGCTAAGCGGCGAGTCGCTACCAGTTGACCGTGCTCAAGGAGAGCGGGTTATCGGTGGATCGATCTTATCTTCAGGCTCGATAGTTATCACTGCAACCGCAGTTGGTGATGACACAGTTCTCTCTTCAATAGTGCAACTTGTGCGCGATGCCCAACACCGCAGACCATCTATTCAACGCATCGGCGACGCTGTCAGTGCGGTCTTCGTTCCAACGGTGCTATGCGCCGCTGTACTTATTCTGATCCTGGGCGTACTGGTCTTCGGGCTTACCTTTCCACAAGCCCTTGTGCGCGCGCTTGCGGTCATAGTCGTTGCCTGCCCATGTGCTATGGGGCTTGCAACCCCAACCGCAATTATGGTCGCTCTTGGGCGAGCCGCTACTTCTGGAATCCTTGTGCGTGGTGGCGACACCCTCGAGCGGCTAGCACAGGTACGGCACGTCTCGTTCGACAAGACGGGAACACTCACTCAGGGCGCGCTTAATTTAAGCACATTAACGACCTATAACGGTTACAGCCAGGCAGAGGCGCAGGGCTTGCTTATAGCGCTACAAAGAAGCTCCTCACACCCGATCGCACAGGCGATCGTAAAGGCATACCAAGGAAACGGCCTCCATGTTCCACACCTTACAGTAGTTGAGACTAAGGGAGTTGGGGTTGAGGGCCGTGCAGAGGATGGGACGCTCTATGCGTGTGGAGGTCTCCGTACCGCAAAGCAACACGCCATAGAAACAAGTGATGATCTTATTCTGCTGAAAAATGGCGCTCTGATCGCTTCGTTATCGATAAAGGACGCGGCACGCAAGGAGGCTGCCTCTGTAATCTCAAAACTTAAAGCGATGGGGCTCTCGATCTCAATTATCAGTGGCGACGTTCGAGAGAAGTGTGAAAAAATCGCTGCGGAGCTGGGTATTCAGAGGGTCGAGGCTGAGAAGCTACCGCAGGAGAAACTTTTAACGCTCCGCACCCTACAGGCCGATTCACGCAACCGTGTTGCCTACGTTGGTGATGGTATTAACGACGCTCCAACCCTGGCCGAGGCCTCTGTTGGGATCTCTCTGAGCTCAGCTTCGGATGTTGCGATGCATTCCGCACAGGTGCTCCTAACTGGAGCCACCCTTGCTAACCTTCCGGCCGCTATTAAATTGGCCCGCATTACTGTTTCAACCATCAAACAGAATTTATTCTGGGCCTTTTTCTATAACGTCCTAGCCATTCCATTGGCAGCGCTCGGCTACCTCACTCCGCTGCAGGGCGCGCTACTTATGACCCTCTCGGATGTTGTTATAGTTGGTAATTCTTTGCGTATTAAGGCCCGTTCGTTGCGGTAACCAGTCATTAATTGTCTTAATCAGGCGCGTTCTGTATTCTATCTTATAGAGAGCCCTGGTCTAACTGGAATAATCCAGATAGTTTTCCAAAATGTTTAAGGAGCATGCGGCTGCGCTTATTTATAAGATTACTGGTGGCGGAATAGACCTGCGCGCGATCGATCTATCCCCACAGCTAGCCACCCTGCGCCCTGTCTTAGAACAACTCATTACCGACCAAAGCACTACTGCCATCCTCGAGCGCTTAGACGAGCAATCAAAGGTGTTGGGATACGCTGCTATACGAGAAGTGATCGTAGAGCCGTACCTAGAGAACGGACGAAGCCTTCTTACCTCTACAGATAAAGGCCTAAAATCTACTCCGATACTCCTCCATGGGCTCCTAGCCTTTAACCCCAATTGCGGGGCATGCGATGAATACAATGAAACCCCGATTCATACCTTCTCTCGATGGCTGGAGCGCGAGACAAACGGTCCGATTGAATTGGATCCAGTTGAGTTACTTCGTAAGATGATACGACTTGGTGGCTCGGTTTGGCAGCGGGATGCGTTAGGCGAGCTTCCGATCCTACGCTTGGCCCGCTCAGATTGTAGGGAGCGCTTAAAGCTACTAGCTAGCGCTCTTGAGAATTCCCCACACGCGCTTGCCAACTACTGCACCCCGCATGAACTTCAGGAGCTCCTGCTACGTTTGGTTATATCAATTTACCCTGGGATAATTGGAGTAGCTGCTAACTCTATTCACCGCTTTATATTGCAACAGACACCCTCCCCTCAAAACAAGGTGCCAGATGGGTCTTGTGTGGAGCTAGCGCCGCACCTTATAAAATCGATTCATAATCTAGCCAATCCGATCGCGCACTCCGTTGACCAATTTCTACCCCGAGGTAATAATTTACTATGTGCCCTTGAGCGCTACAGCACTCAGCTCTGGCCTGCGACGATCTCAGCACTACTCAACACGCGGGTCGAGGAGCTACAAACACCCCTATTTATAGTCGTGTCTCGAGCCTCGCTGCATCACACAAAAACCTTATCTCGCTTTATAAAGCTCGGCGCAAACCTCGATACAGAGCTGCAGTTTTTAGATGGATCGCGTGGCACCCTGCTACACGATCCTAAACTCTTAGCCCATCCTGATAGTACATTGCTAGTTGCCTGCATAATCTCTCCTAATACAAGGGACTCCTTCGGACGTCTTCCCATATCTATTGCGCTAGAGCAGCCAAACAAGTCAGAACGCATCTCTGCTCGTCATCTCCTAAATCTAACGAGCGTAGAGCATCTGCCTGCCGCTGAAAAAGAGGTGCTATTTGATCGGGCGCTGCAGTTCGGACCCTCTGGGATAATTATGGATCTGCTCAGACGCGACATCGGTAGAGACGTTTTAAAGGAAGGTTCGTGGTTACTTCCACCACCATACTCAGATGCAGTGGACGCTGAGCAGCTACTAAATATAATCGCAGATAGCGAAAGCCTGGTCTCCGAAGATATTAGGACTGCCGCCTTTGAACTAGGCTACTCTACCACCCTCTTTCATACCTGGCTTTATTTGAATGCTGCGCTAGAGATATGTAACGCTATCCCGCATAAAAATGGCGAGTCTCTTAATCGCCTACTCCCCATGCTTGTTAGCGCCACTAATCCAGCTCTCTCTATGCCGCTCGTCAAGCTACACGAGGATCAGATGGATCTTCAGCGCGTCGCTCCACACTCTACGCATCACGATGCGGAGCTGCTCGGGTTGCTTAATAATCCTAATCTTAATGAAGCGCAGATTAATACTATCACCAGATCCTTTACGAGCCCTTCACGAATTCATGAACGTTCGATCTTGACGCTTAAGGGGCATGTGGTTCAGGCCTTGGCGCTAGCTGGATTAGAGACCAACGATTTTATTCGCAATAAGTGGGACACCAGGCGAAGCTCTGCCGTCGGTGAGCGCGGAGAGGTGCTGCATGTCCCCTCGCTCTTTGAGGCCTTTGGACACACCTTTATAGAGGGAAGTAATCAACACGAACACTCCTTTTATCTCGCTTCATACCAACGCCCCTGGCCGAAGGTATGGTCAACGACCACTACTCCAAGCCTTCCAGATAGCGTTACGATACTACACCAACACGGCTGTAAGGTGTTCTCGATTCCACTAATCGGCTCGATAGCGATTCGCAACTCCTCGCGGGTCTATGGACGGGATCTCCTACCCCACGCAGTTTCATTTAGCCCGCTAAGTATTCGTAACGGATTAACTGAGCAAGATCTCTTGCATCACACTCAGGATGTGCTGCGTGAATTTGCACCGCTACATGGACATGCCGCGCTAGATATTAACCTGCAACAAAACAGAACTCTTGCACAGCTAATGGACGCAGTGCACGGGCTTCGACTCGAATTTTTGCGCTGGAAATTTAATACCGACCCAGCAACTGCCTTTGCAAAGCGAGCAGATGGTCAGCCAGTTATGTTAGGAGGCTTCGCCTCACCCGGCTTTCGTCCACTTGTTGAACTACTCGAACGACAACTCCGTATCTATGATTTTGAACACCTTATGCAGGGCTGGTCAAAACATGAGCGTCCCGCCCTAGCGTTCTTTTCCCCCTTAATGCCAGCTTGGGAGCCCTTTACATTTTACTTTGAGGGTAAGCCTAAAACCTTTCTCTCGCTTGATATGGAGCGGATTGAGCTACTTAAAGCTCTCGCATCTGATCCAATCGGATCTTTTCGTTCGCGCCGCTTTATGAAAAACCTTAAAGAGACCGGCCTAACTGACTTTTTTCAACAAGCTGGATTTGATACGCAGGGGGATCTGGTGGTAATAAGTGAGTCTACTGCAATCAAAATTTAGGGTCCTTTTTTACAGAGTAACTTTAGTATGTCATGCACAACACAAACTACTACCCCCAAAGAAGCTCCACCACAGAGGGGCACCCCGGCTCCCAGCAGAGAGCCGCAAAGGGACCCCCCTCCATCTCCCTTTAATCCCTCACCTGAACCGACACCGCAACGCTGTCCGGTGGAGCCCAACAGGGAGTATGAAACATGCTCACTCCCTGCTGCCTTTCGTGCAGGCAGGTAGAAACCGCACGCCTACTGCCGAAACGAGCGGAGCATATAATTATCCTCTCTACCCTCACTAAGCTTAGTTCCTAACCGCCCTATATCAACGAAGTTCTCTTCTGAGAAAAGATGACCCTCTATGACTCAATCAAATGGGGGAAGACTACTTATAATAAGACGTCTTCGTAAAACATAGTTTGGAGCTAGGTCAAGTCCTTATTTTATCTATTGTGCCGCCTCCCTCGCTTGGATACCCTGCTCGAGGGAATGGTTCCCCTCAATTTGAGAAGGATAAAGACGATGAAAAGAATACTTTCTTTGGGTGCGCTGGCACTCGCTTTTAGCGCTTCAACAGCCTCGGCTGATCCCCTTATGAAATACGACTATTTCGATGCTGCTTATCAGTGGAACCACACAGATAGCAATTCTATCGATAATACAAACGGTCTTGATACCAAGATCTCGTACTCACCCATTGATAACTTCGCTATCGAGGGCGGGTATAACTATGCTCGTGCTGATATTACGGGCACGGACATAGGCGTTAACAGCAACACCTATACCTACGGCGTTCTAGGCTACTATTCGATCTGCCCAGGCTTTGATCTTCTTGGTCGAGTTGGTGGTACACACCTTAATGCAAATACCTCTGTCGATGGTACTAAGATATCCGCGTCAGAAGAGCGCGTATACGGTGGCATCGGGTCTCGTTATCTCCTTACGGACGAGATCGAGTTTGATGCTAACATCACCTACGCCGATCTAGATACCGCCAACTGGACTTACTCGGGTACTGGGTTCTTAACGGTTTCTGAGAACGTAGCTCTCAAAGCCGACGTGGCTATAGATGATAACGATAACGTAGCCCTAACAGGCGGCGTTCGTTTGGCTATGTAATCGACCCAGATTACAGGTTATAAGAGGGGCACTACCTTGTAGAAGGTGGTGCCCTTTTTTTTATGACCCCCTTATGCCTCACAGTCGTGAACAATCATCGAAGCCGGGGTCATCGAAGCCGTGGTCATTAAAGCCATGGTACAACAACACCCTACTCCTGCTGGGGCTCCTAACGCTTGCAGCCCTACTCTCCTTTCGCTCCATCGACGACCTAGACTACGGCATTCATATCGCCACGGGTCGCTGGATTATAAAAAATGGCGCTGTCCCGACAACCGATCCATTCTCCTGGTCCTTTACTCAACATGCCTATATCGCCTACCACTGGGGTTTTCAGATCCTTGTGGCCACATTAGAGAGCACCTTTGGAACGATTGGCCCCGTTCTTATGCGTTGCGTTCTGGTTCTTGCCACAGCCCTTGTTATTGCACGCTCTCTAAAGATCCGATCAGTAGATCCCCTGATCGGAGTAATGTGCGGAGTGCTCGCCATTATTGCAACGGAGTGGCGTTTCTCTTTGCGTCCCGAACTCTTCTCAAACCTTCTAATCGCCTTAACCGTACTCGTTATTGAGCTCAAGCGTAGGGGCTCAAGAAGAGCCGTATTTGCGCTCCCCCTAATATTCCTGGTGTGGGTCAACACGCATATATACATCCTTGGATTCGTAGTTATCGGTATCGAGCTCTTAGTGGACACCCTAACAAAGAGGCTTAATAGATCGTTCGTTATTGCAACGGCGTTAGCTCTAATCGCGCTCCTTATTAATCCCTATGGCTGGCAGGCCGTGCAGGAACCGCTCCGCCTTATTACCCGTATGGATAGCTCTAATATATTTGCTCAGCATATCTCCGAACTATCCTCTCCCTTTGCTCTTCATAAAGATCCCCGCACACCGTTTAACCTGCACGCGCAGATCGGTTGCTGGATAGCTCTCCTTACGCTCTCGCTCCCTGCAGCCTGGGGGCTCCTACGGCTACAAAGATACTCCGACCTCTTAGTTCTGGCTCTCTTTGCACTCCTCTCAACCATAGCCGTCCGTAACCTTCCGCTCTTTATAATCGCCGCACTACCGGCGATTGCAACCGGTCTAAGCGAGATAGCCCCGACCCTGCTGCCCTCCCTTGAGCGTAGGCGCCGCATCTATACAGCTATTATCGCCGGCATTGTGCTCGTGCTATGCATCCGGGTCGGCACGGGTGCCTGGTATGCAACGCAGCGACGGAACTTGCATCTGGCGCCGCTACTGGAGAGCGCCTCATTAGCGATTGAATCTGCTGATTTCGTCAGAACACACGCCCTAGTAGGCCGGGGCTTTAATAATCTTAATGTGGGTGGTGCACTGCTTTTACGTGCACCAGATCATCGGATCTTTATCGATGGGCGTAATGAAGTTACGGGAGAGGAGTTTTTTAAACGATACCTAGCGATCATGAACCCTGCAGCTTTTCCTGCGTTCGCCACTAAGGAGCAGATAGAGTACGTCGTATTAAGCCACATTCAATCGATGGATCTACTACGGAGTCTGATCGCTTCGGGTGCTTGGACCGTAGTTCACTACGATGCCGTAGCGGTAGTGCTGGTACGCAAAGCGGGCCTAAATGGCGCCCTGCCACCCAAGCCCCTCCCCGCTCAATTAGCCGACGATGCTATGCGTTGGAAGATGCTTGGGGCTATCTACGTGCAGCCCACTTTTATCGAGAGCCTTTCACGCTGGCTGCTTGGAGGAGAGGAGTTACCTGAAGATCTAAGTCATCTCGGGACCTTTCTTCTGACAGCGGGGTACTGGAGGGAAGCGGAGCCCCTCCTTTTAGAAGCGGCGATCCGGGCTCCAAACTTTTGGGAGACATCGAATAATCTCGGAGCGCTATACACCAGACTTCAGATGTGGGAGGCAGCTACCCACGTCTACCGAATTGTATTGATGCTCAATCCAAGTAACGTGCTTGCTCAGAACAGAGCACGTGCAAGTTGGTCCCAGTTTCAACTTTCAAAGGATACTTCGCCAGCTTCTAGTGGGGCGATACCAGCTCCAAGTAAGGCTACGCTATGAGTAAGAATCGCTCAAAAAATAGGCGCCGCGCTAAATCTTCTCCCGGTATTGAACCCACGCTAAATAGTAAAGTGATCTCGATGCCATCAAAGCGGCGTCCGCGCCCAGGATGGGGCTCTGTACTGGTGCTTCTGCCCGCCTGCATCCTATCTCTCTGCGCACTCGACCATCTATGGATAACCGAGGATGCCTTTATCACCTTTAAGAGCGTAGAGAATCTATGGAACGGTTACGGTCCTAATTTCAATCGAGGCTTACGGGTTGAAAGCTTCTCGCATCCCCTCTGGTTTATCGTGCTCGTACTATTACGCCTTGCTGGTCAGGCTGCACTACCACTACTAGCTGCAGCAACCGGGATCGTACTCTCAGTGTGTGGGCTGATACTTGCTACCGAAGGGGCGCGGATCCGTTTTCAATCTCTCCCCCGCCTCTTTCCACTAGGAGCATTAATTGTCGTTGCTCTACCGCCGTTCTGGGATTTTGCCTCATCCGGTCTTGAAACCGGTCTTACCTTTGCATGGATAGGGGGCGTTGCTTGGTGTCTTGCACGGATAGCTCAATCACAACAAGGAGTACTTAGGGAACGCATCTTCTGGCTACTAGGCTTAGCGCCACTGATCAGGCCAGATCTTACAGTTATGGCGCTTGCACCCCTGGGTATTGCGCTCCTGATTAGCCGCTCCGCAAACGATATGCGCTTAGCATCCGTTCTACGGCTGGCCAGATTTATAGCTCCCGGTCTTGGATGGCAAATTTTTCGCATGGGTTACTACGGGCTACTGGTGCCTAATACCTACCTGGCAAAGGAGGGTTTTGGAAGCCGGTGGGATCAGGGATTGATCTATCTGCACGACATGTATGGGCTCTACTGGTTATATCCAGTTCTGGCGCTGGCGTTAACTTTAGTGCTTACCTCATGCTCCGCCAGCACTAAGCAACTAAATGGATCTAGCCGTTTCAGTGCATTCGCCATCCCACTTGCACTTATTGTCTCCGGAACGCTGCATAGCGCTCTAGTCTGTCGCGCCGGGGGGGACTTTATGCATGCACGCCTCCTCCTACCTGGTCTCTTTGCTATCCTCTCAGCCTGTGCCGTAGTGTCGTTCCCATCTGCGCTGATTCTGCGCAGGGCATGCCTGTATAGTTGTTTGCTCTGGGCGGCCTGGATAGCACTCTGTATCAGGCCACCATATAAGAGCAATATCAGTCCTCAAGGCATCGCCGATGAACGCGCATGGTACATACAGCGCTCACTAACAACACGCCCAGTTACCCTAGATGACTATAACTTCCATACTTTTTACCGCATCGGAGCTGCAACATCAGAGCTGGCGCGCCGCAACCGCGACTTAAAAGCCATCTACTGGGCTCATATAGGCATCACCACAGCTGTAATGCCGGACTATCTCACCATTATAGATCCACTTGCTCTTAACGATCATATCGGCTCTCACCTCACACTGCTAAAACGTGGTCGACCGGGCCATGAGAAGAGAGCTCAAGCGGCTTGGTTCCTGGCACGCTATCCGGCCGGTACCGGTATGGTTATAAGAAATCAGTTAGCGGGTGAATTCCAACAGGCTGAATCACCCGAGGCCATTCAAGCCGCACGGATAGTACTCGCCTCTGCTCCCATTAGAGAGCTGAACGAAGCTGTATCGAGCCCTTTTAGCACGCAGCTCTTCTTTACCAATATTACCCGCGCTTTTCGGTTAACCACTTTACGAATACCGCCAGATCCGATTGAGGCTGTGAAGAAATTTAGGTAGCTATTCTCCTGACCATTGGGATATCGCACGCAAGTCGCTCTCGATTACACGATGATCCTGATCTTTACTGATCGAAGGTATTAAGTGAATCGATCTTCCTATCCTTAACGCCATTTTTAGCGCCCTACCGTTACCTAACCGTCCAAAGTTTCCCCGCGCTATTAATAAACATGCGGCGCATCTCCTCTAGGTTAAATGGTCGCGAGCCCAGACGCCCCATGACACTTACCTGGTGCCCCGTTTCATCAACAGCACGGTCGCGGTCGAGGGGCTTAGAGATAGCCATCGCCGGCCCAGAGAGCCTCTTACGGGCGATAACTAGGGGCTTCACCGGCGGCGAAAACCCATAGAACTCCGGCACACGCTCAGGGTCCGTAAGTTGCAAAACAACCAAGCCGTTCTTACCATCTGCAACATAGGCAAAAAGGCTAGCGTTGGTTGAGGCTATCTTGATGTCGTTCGTATCGTTTATTGTCCCATCCGCCGTATGCTTTATATATATGTGCGGCTGCTCCGGCTTCTCTATATCGATAATAACAACCCCCTCCGCCCCACCCGCAACGTAGGCGTAGGTACGAGCAACGTAAACGTTACGCGCATCAGGTAACGCTATCGATGCTTTTGATACAAACCGTGGCTGCTCCGGATACGTTATATCGATAACGTGAAAGCCCTCGGCATCGGTCATAAAGGCGTAGCGAAACTGAATAGCCACCGCCGTTGGCTTATGTGCTGGCCAGCTCGCCTCAACCCTTGGCTTTAAGGGGTCCTCAAGATTAAGCACAACGACCTTATCCTGTGTGCCGATAAAGGCCCGCGCTCCAGCCAAGGTAATATTCTGCGCTCCACTTAAAATGCCCCCCTCATTCCAGGTCACTGAGCGCTTAAGGAAGTTATTGCGCGGCTCTCCATCCTGCAGCGTATCAACATTAACGACTATTAATCCCTCTACTGCGTCGGAGATAAAAGCGTAGTGGTAAATAGCATGCATCGGGGTTTCAAGGTTCTCAGAAAGTTGTGGCTTAAAGGGAGCAACCGGCATCGTTGTTGGTAGGGCGATACCGGTAGCATCCTCAGATGCTACATGCGTATCCTGTCCGAGCGGCGAAACAGGGCTTGTGACGATCCGTTCAGAGAAGCCCTTATTGGCAACGTTCGCAACGTCATAAACGCGCAGACCATCCTGCCCCGCTGCCGTATATAGGTACTCTCCACGAAGCTGAATAGCGCGGGTGTTACCATCAACGCCGTGGTGTTCATGGCTCTCCTGCAGCTCAAGCCCCCTCTCCTGGTGCGCCTT
>JAPLFS010000003.1:14444-33545 GCA_026390555.1 Pseudomonadota bacterium | reverse complement strand
ATTTCGAAAAGAACCGATTAATAGAAGATATGTTTTGTCATGAAAAGCTCGAAGTCTATCAAAAGTCGGTTGAATTACTGAATAGGTTATTAGTGTTATTCGCCTCCTCCCGAACGGAAGCAGCGATATTATGAACCAGTTGCGCCGCGCCGCCACCTCCATTTGGCGGCCATGCTGTCAAAGCTGGTTTTTAAGGGTTAACCGGTATCGGAGCAGGAGCAGGTAACGGGAAGCGGTTCACGTTCCAGAGCAGGGGTTTTCCATCTAATGTACCCACACTTATCGGTGAGGAACCGTTTTATCTGGCTGCTACGCGTAGTGTGGAGTCCTGCGTGGCACTCAGGGTGATATGCCTTAGATTCTGTAGCTCTATGCGGCGATTGATAAACTCAAGGCGCAGAGCGCGTGAGATAGAAAGCAGCTCAACTTGCAGCATATCTAGGGAGTTCGCCATCTGATCGATATCGTTGTTGCTGAGTTTCGTAAAATTAACCCCGCGGCCGATGCGCGCAAGGATAAGCACCAGTAGTGAGCAAGCGAGAGCGCTCAGCAGCGCTATGCAGAGGTCTGACAAGAGGTCCCCTGAGCCATACGAAGTTGATAGCCAATTGATGAAGGCTAGCGCTGAATTACTTAACTTCTCAATCATACTATAGTTATGTAGCCGAACGCGGAAAAAGTTGCATAGTGTCACCTAACCACCTGTTATTTCTTATAGTGGGCGCAGCTCTAGGGTGTTTTAAGAAGTTGGGATGAAGCTGTGTTTAGATTTTTGGGTGTGGTAGACTTCCGGCGGTTGTCTTTTCACTAGGTAGGAGATATGCAGGGCATCTCAGTAGTCATTCCGGTATTTAACGAAGAGGATAACGTGGCGGATGGATTCCGAGAGGTTTCCAACGTGCTGCGTAGCACGGGGCGCCCGTACGAGATTATCTACGTCGATGATGGATCTCGAGATAAAACCGTTTCTCGGCTGCTTGAGTGTGGTGGTAACGATTCACACCTGCGCTTGATTCAGCTCCGCAGAAACTTCGGGCAGACCGCTGCCATGGCAGCCGGCTTTGATCACTCCAGGTACGAGATCGTCGTTGCACTTGATGGAGATCTACAAAACGATCCCGCCGAGATCCCACAGATGGTTGCAAAGCTCGAAGAGGGCTATGATTTAGTCGCAGGATGGCGCAAGCACCGCCGCGATAAGTTCCTTAGCCGTCGCTTACCCAGCATTATCGCCAATCGTATTATATCGTCTGCGACCGGAGTACGGCTGCACGACTACGGCTGCACCTTAAAGGTTATGAGTGGAGATATCGCCCGCGGGCTGCGCCTCTACGGTGAGATGCATCGCTTTATTCCGGCCCTAGCGAACGAGATGGGAGCGCGCATCGTTGAGGTTCCGGTTAATCATCGTGAGCGGAGATTCGGCACATCTAAATACGGAATCTCCCGTACAATTCGTGTTGTGCTTGACCTTATTACTGTTAAGTTTCTACTTGGTTATTCAAAGCGCCCGATTCACCTCTTTGGAGTTGTTGGGGCAGCTTCGGGTATCCTCGGCACCCTGATCCTTTCGATGCTTACCTATCAGCGACTCTTTCAGGACGTTCCAATGGGCAATCGCCCACTACTGGCGCTTGGTGTGATGCTTGTAATTATCGGTCTGCAGTTCGTTGTGTTTGGATTACTCGCTGAAGTTCTAGCTCGCACCTACTATGAGTCACAGAATAAAAAGACCTACGTAGTGCGACGAGTATTTACGGCGCCTGAAGAGGAGGATAGCGCTCCATGGGCCCGCAAAGTAGCCAATTAGTATCTGAAGAGGCCCCGCAGCCGCAACGCGCAGTTCGGCTGCTGTTGGATGCCCGTAAATTGGGTGACGGCGGTATCGGTGTATACATCGAGAACCTTATTCATGGGCTGCTTGAGATTGGTGGTGTAGAGATAGCGCTTCTAGCAAAGCCTGGCGCTAATCTGCAATTTGAAATGCCTGAGCAGGTCTCTTGGCTCTTCGATCAAAGCCCCTGCTATTCGCTTGATGAGTTGTTCCTGTTGGGTCGCCGCCTAGAGCTGTCCTCCTACGACCTCTTTCATACTCCACACTATATGCTCCCGTTCGGGATCTCTATTCCCTCAGTCGTTACAGTACACGATCTAATTCATATCGAACGGCCCGAACGATTCTACTATCCCTGGATTGCACGCAGGTTGATCTCCTCGGCGGTTAAGCGTGCACATGCGGTCATAACGGTCAGTAATCACACGCGCCAAGCAGTGCTTGCTAGCACCGCAGTATCCGAGAGAAAGGTCAGTCATATTCCTAATGCGATTGCACCGTTTTTGCTAGATGCTCCTACGGCGCTGGCGTTACCTGCGTCGATGCTCGGAAGCGGAGCTTTTTTTCTGGCGATATTCTCTAATATTAAACCGCATAAGGGCTTACGCGATCTTTTGCTCGCCTATCGCGGCTTTAGGGAGCAGCATTTGTGGCGTCGGATTACCGCTACCTGCCCAAATCTTGTGCTGGCTGGTTTCGGGGCCGAGCAGATTGCAATAAATCCCGCTCTCTCGGCTCTAATAGAGGAGATCGGTGGGATTACAGTACTTGGGGCGGTTTCATCAACGGAGCTCTCGGCGCTTTACCGCAAAGCCTCGGCGCTAGTTGTGCCATCTCTACTAGAGGGATTCTGTCTACCGGCCCTGGAGGCACAGGCGAGTGGCGCGCTAGTTGTGTGTCGGCCGGTTGGCGCGCTGCAGGAGTTGGTAACTGAGCGCGATATAGTTGCAGAGGATCTCTCGATTGAAGCGTTGCAAAGGGCCCTCAAGCTTGGATTGCAGCGCAGCCTTACTACCGAAATAACTTTTGATACTAAACATCTTGAGCGTTATTCAAGAAGAGCAGTCGCCAGAAAAGTTCTAGATCTCTATCAGACGGTACTAAGCGCAGGAGGTGCCCGATGAAGGTTGCACTTGTGCATGACTGGCTGACCGGTATGCGTGGAGGAGAGATGTGTCTTGAAGCCTTTCTCTGCATCTATCCTAAGGCTGATGTGTTTACCCTCGTACATCTGCCGGGTGCTACCTCGGAGCGGATCGATGCTCGTGTAAAGGCTAGCTCGTTTCTTAATAGAATTCCCGGAATAGCGCGCCTCTACCGAGCTTTCTTACCACTTTATCCCGCGGCCGCCTCTTCGCTTAATCTAAACGGATACGATCTAGTTATCTCGTTAAGCCATGCCGCCGCAAAGAACGTGCAGGTCCCTGCAGGAGTGCAGCATATCTGCTACTGCTTTACTCCGATGCGTTACATCTGGGATCAGGCCGGCTCGTACTTTAAAGGGATAGTTTTTCTGCTGGCCCAGCCGCTACTCTTATATTTGCGTCGTTGGGATTTACGGGGCGCCAAGCGGATTACGCATTTTGTTGCTATTAGTAGCTTTATCGCTGCGCGTATCCGTAAGTTTTATGGACGAGAGGCGGTAGTGATTACCCCTCCCGTTCGTATGTGTAATGAGGTCTCGCGCGAACTGAGCGCAGAAGAGAAACGATTTTTTGAGGAGCACCCCGAGCCCTTTTTTCTGTGCGCTGGGGCGCTCGTGCCATATAAACGGATCGATGTTGCTGTGGACGCTTTTAAAGAGCTAGGGCTGCCGTTATGGGTGCTAGGAGGGGGGCCTGAAGAGGAAAAACTCAGGCAGCGAGCCACAAGCGCACCATTCGTGCGATTTCTAGGGCGGGTGAGTGAGGCGTTCTTGTGGGAGTGTTATAGCCGTTGCCGCGCCTTGGTGTTCCCTGGAATAGAGGACTTCGGCATCGTGCCGGTTGAGTGTATGGCCTCAGGTAGGCCAATCATAGCGCTAGATGCCGGGGGACTCAGGGAATCAGTAGGGGAGGAGCGCCCGGTAGCTCAATCTGAGCTTGTCCTATCGAACAGCTGTGGGGTATTTATTACTAAAAGGTTCTACGGAGATCCTTCGGCGTTAGCGCAGGCAGTCAGATCCTTTTGTAAAATAGAGGGCAGTTTTTCAGCAGATCTCATAAGAGCGCGCGCGCGTGCGTTCAGCTACGCAAACTTTTTCAAGACCTGGGAGTCGTTTGCACAGAGCGTGGGCATCGACTCAGGAGATGGCATGAAAGCTCGTCAGACTCAGGGGGAAAATATGACGCCGCTTGGACTACAGCTCAAGGGATAGGATGCTAAGGCAGAAGCGACAACTATTTGAATACCTCTTTATGGCAGCCGACCTGTTGGTGGTCTCTGCCGCTTGGTTGGCGGCCTTCTGGCTTCGATTTATGACGGGGCTAATCCCGGTTGAGAAGGGTGTGCCTGAGCTGATTCATTACGTCTCAATGTTGCCCTTTATTTGGCTAATCTGGGCCTTTGTTTTCAGACGGATGGGGCTCTATAGACCCATGCGAGGATCTAGACGAGCACGTGAATTGTGGTTGCTGATAAATGCTAATGCACTCTCTATCCTCTTGCTGATATCTCTTACCTATCTCTTTCGGGAAAAGAGCGTGCAATATTCTAGACTCGTCTTTGCCTATTTCTGGCTCATCGCAACGGCGCTAACCGTTTTGCAGCGTACGACCTTGCGCGCTCTACTGCGTGAATTGCGACGTAAGGGATACAACCTACGCTATATGTTGGTCGTTGGCAGCGGCAAGGTAGCGATCGATATGGTCAGCCGGGTTCGCCTTCACCAGGAGCTCGGTATTCAACTGTTGGGGTGTCTCTCCAAGGATGGCGATGAGCGACGGGGGCCTGGTGGTGTGCCTATAGTCGGTAAATACTCAGATATCGGAGCCTTCGTTGGGCGTACAGATCTAGACCAGATCGTTGTGGCCTTACCCCTCGAGGACCACCAGATTCTTCCTGAGATTATGCATCAGCTAAAGGATTCGATCGTTGATATTAAGATTATTCCGGACCTCTATCAATTCGCGAGTATCGGAGGGGCGATAGAGGAGTTTGAAGGGCTGCCGCTTATCAGCTTGCAGGAGTGCCCACTAGATGGCATCAACCTCTTTACAAAACGGGTGCTAGACCTGGTGGTGGCGTCACTCCTTCTTATTATCTTCTCCCCTATCATGCTCACTATCGCAGTACTTGTAAGGATGACCTCGCGTGGGCCGGTGCTATTTAAACAGGAGCGAGTCAGCTTTGATGGTAGCGCCTTCTCCATCATCAAGTTTCGGACCATGTATATGGATGCCGAGATTGAGGGTCCCGGGTGGACTAAACCTGGCGATGAACGTGTTACACCGCTAGGGAGGTTGCTGCGCTCGACTAGCCTTGATGAGCTTCCGCAGCTTTTAAATGTTCTAATGGGTGAAATGTCTATCGTTGGGCCAAGGCCGGAGCGACCGGTCTTTATTAACGAGTTTCGGCGTCATATCCCGCGCTACATGTTACGCCATAAGGTTCCGGCTGGTATTACTGGCTGGGCGCAGGTGCATGGTTGGAGAGGTGATACATCGATAGACAAACGGATCGAGTATGATCTGTATTACATAGAGAACTGGTCGCTCTATCTGGATCTTAAGATCCTCTGCCTGACCCTGATTAATGGCTTTAAGAATCGCAACGCGTACTAATACCACGGGTGGGATAGCCCGCATGGCCCCGGGACCCGATTTTTAGTCACTACTAATGTTTTGTCTTCTTCCCATAGGTAGCAATGCTGAGGTACCCTGCAGCTTATGCAGGGATTACAAAAGAGTCTCTTTCTATCTATGGTCTACTTCTTTAGTGGCGCGACTGTATTCGTGGCCGCAAAAGATATTCATAGCCAACTTGTAAAGCCTTCTGAAGAGCAGGTCGCACAGGCACGTAAACTCGTCCAGGATCTGCGCGGTGAGCTGCTGATCCAAGGCAGCGATGGTTATACTAACCCGACCGGTATTCCAGTTCGCACGGCTCGTAGCTACCTCTCAGATCATGATAAGGGCCGCCTAAAATCGTTCGTTACAAAGATCTTTAATGGGGGCGATGCCCCAGCAGGGCAGGATAAAAACGCCGACGATGAAGAGGTAAAATAGTCTATGAATAGTACTCGTCCAATATATCGTGCGTTGCTCGTTTGTATCTCGGTAGTGTCGTTATCTGGCTGCATACTCGTGCCGTTCTTCCAGGCTTTTAAGGAAAGTGGCGTTACCGCAGACGATCGCATGGCGCTACTTGAGCCCCAGGCCAAGAAGTTCTTCGATTCAGTTATGATGGGCGATAAAACGCGCGCACTAACCTTTGTATTGCCTGAGAGTCGTAGCGAGTTATCCAAGCGCATCAAGGGCAGATCAGATGAGGAGCGCGTAGTTGAGTCCAAATTTGAAGAGGTCGCATGGGCGGAAGATGCTCGCCAGGCAACCATTACCGTTAAAGTTAGGTATTATAAGGTCCCGTATTATATAGTTGAGACCAGGCTCGAGGAGCAACACTGGGAGTTCGTACTCTCTGATGGTTGGAAGCTAAGAGAGATGACCGTCATAAATGGATAAAAGATGGGGTACAAAGGTAGACGAAAATCATTGGTATTGTGTCTCGGTATCACCGCAATTCTTGCTGCTTGTGCGACCGGGACAACTGCTAGAAGACGTGCGATAGAGTCCATTTCTGGCACTGACCCATCTATTACTCCCTTTAGGATCGAGGTACTCGAGGAGTTAGATGATGGAGCGTTGCTGCTTATCAAGGGGCGCCTAATCACTAAGAGTGAGTGGCCATCCAAAGATGTTATTGTGCGCCTGGCAGCACTTGATAATAACGGAGAGCAGCGCGTATCGTTTCATAAGGTAAGCGATCTAGCACCCAATTCCGCTATCTTGGCAGCCGGGGCTGCGACCCCGTTTTCGCTCTCCCTTTCATCAATGGGTCTTAGTAACTATCAGATCGAGGTTCTGTGGGGGCAGGACGCAGCGCCTTTTCTGGCAAAAGAGGGGGTCAAACAGGGCGCTCAGGGCTCTAAGTTAGACAAGGATACCACTAAGGATTTCCTGGCACTACGCAACCTTAACGTACATCGAGTTCCTGGGGAAAGTTGCTCCAGTCCCAATGAATGCGAGCTAAAATTCACTATAACTGGGGAATTTTTTAACGCAGGGAGCTTAACCGTCAGTAATGTGGTGATAGTGGCCGGGTTTACCACGGCCGAGAACCTTGATTTGGCCGATCAAATTCTCGACAATGAACGTCGGGTCGAGGTGCAGAACCTCGGACTTAAGCCGGGCGGTACCAAGCAGTTCAAGTTCTCCATGGAGAAGCTTGTGGCAGTTTCAGATCAGAGCGCCCCGCGGCCAGTAGTCCGAATCGTATCGTTTGACTCAAATTAGTGACGGATGGCTGCCTTTAAGGGCCGTTCGTTCTCTGAGCATAAATAATGTCATCGCAGTCAGATCAGAAACAGGACCAGCCAGCCAAAAAGCAGGGCGTATTTATACGCACCTTTGGCTGCGCTATGAACGAGTACGATTCGCAGAAGCTATACAAGATCCTTGAGAAGGATTATGAGCCCGTTGATGCTCCAGAAAAGGCCGATTTAGTACTGATTAATACCTGCAGCGTGCGTGAAAAACCGGAGCAGAAGCTCTACAGCATGCTAGGAGAGATGAAGGGCCTACGGCGCGAGCGCCCGCAGATGATGGTGGGAGTTTGTGGCTGTGTCGCACAGCAGGAGGGTGAGAATATTCTAAAGTACGGCCGGGGAGTTGATTTTGTATTTGGAACCCACAACCTCTCGCTCGTGCCATCCCTGATACAGCTCAGAAAAAATGGAGCCCCTCCGCAGGCCGCAGTTAACTACCGCGAAGAGTGGGAGGAGCTGCCCCTTGGCTTTGCTGAGCACGATCCATCTAAGCATGGCCAATCTGGGCGTATAACGGCCTTTATCTCGATTAGTCGTGGCTGCAACAAGAACTGCACCTATTGCATCGTTCCTACAACGCGTGGCCCAGAGGTTTCGCGTGCAGCAGATGAGATCGAGCGTGAGGTGAAGATCGCCGTACATCGTGGAACTAAAGAGATAGTGCTGCTAGGCCAGACCGTTAATTCATACGGGTTAGATCTGGCCCAGCGGGTTAGCTTTGTGGAGTTGCTTGAGCGCGTCTCTGCCATCCCCGGTGTTGAACGGATTAGATTTACCTCCCCGCACCCGCAGGAGATTCGGCGTGATTTTATCGAGTGCGTTGTTTCTAACCCGAAGGTCTGCCACCACGTTCATATGCCCCTGCAATCAGGGAGCGATAGGATCCTGAAGGCTATGAACCGTAACTACCGAAGAGACAAGTACCTTGGGATAATAGAGGCCCTTAAGGGGCGCGTGCCGGACATGGCCATTACAACCGATATTATCGTGGGCTTTCCGGGCGAGACGGAGAGCGATTTTCAGGAGACCCTCGATCTGATGGACATAGTGCAGTTCGAGCACAGCTACTCCTATGCCTTCTCGCCCCGTCCAGGCACACAGGCGGCCACTATGCAGGATAGTCTTTCACATGAGCAGAAGATTGAGCGGCTAAAGATCGTGCAGGCCAAGCAGGAGCAACATACGAATGCTAGGTTAGCCACCTGGGTAGGCAGAGAGTCGGAGGTTCTGATCGATAATCGCAATCGCTTTGATGAGAGCTGCTTTCAGGGGCGAATACCGCAGAATTTCATGGTAAACTTCGCCAAACCCTATGAGGGGCTAGCGCTTGGCTCCATCGTCAAGGTCAAGATTACCGAGCAGAAGCGCTATACCCTTATGGCTGAACCTAGCATCTCTAGTAAATAAGGGGTAACTTGGTACTAATTAGCGGTAAATTAAAAACAATTGCAAATCGTAGTGAGGTTCGCTAACCATGGTAACTGAGGCTGCTGTTGAGATGTTCGTAGGTGGGCTTGTACTAGATCCAGCCACCCAAGCCCCTATAGTTGTGCTCAAAGATGAGTCGGGACAGATTACGCTCCCGATCTGGATCGGTATAGCTGAAGCTACCTCCATCGCCAGCGCCATCAAGCAGGTAGCAATGGCTAGACCACTAACGCATGACCTATTCTATGACCTACTGCTTGAGTTGGGCATAACCGTTCAACGTGTAGTGATAACTGAGCTTAAAGATTCCACCTATTTCTCAGAACTTGTTCTGGGACAGGGTGATAAGGTGCTGATCTTAGATGCACGCCCAAGTGATGCTATCGCCATGGCGCTCCGTGCTACTGCTCCGATCTACGTTTCACAGGCCGTTCTCGACCAAGCCCGTATAGCGTTCTCCTCGCCTAGCGCTGCTCCCGCATCCCCAACTACTAATAATCCTACGCAGGATAAGGGCGAGGCTACTGAGGGGGAGGAGCAGGGGCAGGAGGCTCAGGAGCTGGAGGAGTCCTCCAAGGACTTCCGCACTATCGATAAGGATAAGTGGGAGGAGATCCTAAGCCAGCTCGAAGCGGATGATTTTAAATATAAAATGTAGTGTACTCAACTCACTTATCCTGTACATTTGTAACTGGTCACCGTAGTTTAATGTTGTGATTCAAGCTACTCAGATTACGGTGAAGTTTCATATGTAATTCGATTGGTCGTCCCCTGATCGGGAACGGCAGATTTTGTGACCAGTTAATATTATCACCCCCGATTTGCTCCGCAAATCGACCCCTGAGGGGTTGTTATCACCCCCGATTTGCGGAGCAAATCGGTCCCTGAGGGGCTGTTATCACCGCCGATTTGCGGAGCAAATCGGCCCCTTAGGGGCTATTGAGTGTCTTTACCGTATGCGAATATTTCTGGAATATGCTGACTAGTTACGTACATTTTATATACCCTCTGCTACGAAACTTAGGGTCTAACTTTTCTTGTTAAATCAGGGGTGAAGCGTGTCAACACTATCGGTACAAGAGAAATCCAAGCGGGCAGGAGATAGCAGTCCAAATCGCAATATCTTTCAAGACCCGGCTATATCAGAGGCTGGCAAGAACGATCCATTTGTTCGCTTCGTAGCTAGAAATTGGCGCATTATCCTTGTAGCGTTAGTTTCAATCGGGCTTTCAATGATAGCCTACAACCGTTTTATGGCCACGGCGGAGCAGCGGCGCGCCGATGCCACTCAACTGCTGCTAGATGTTCAGGGTGGTTATCAGGACCTTATTGATAAGCAGGAGGCGCTCGCAACTTTAAAAAGCGCGGAGCGTGTCGCAACTGACCCTAAGGAACGTATAGCGGCAGCAGATAAGGTCAAGAGCGAAACAGAGGAGATCCGTCGGCTTCATGAGAAGCTTGGCCATATGCTGGTTGGACTCGATTCGCCGAGTCACTTCGGATTACTTGGGGATTTTTATAAGGGTCTGCTCGCCGCTCGATTCGGTGATTTCAGTACTACTCAGACGGCCCTTGGCTCTACAAACTGGGAACAGGTAGGCAAGCCCGACTCGCCTGAAAGGTTCGCCGCTGAGTTCGTAACCTTCGGTTTGGCGAAAGCTCTCGTTGATTCCGATCAACATATAGATAGTGCAAAAGCGGCGCTCACCGCCCTTGCAGACCGCGGCTCGTTCTCTGCGGCGCAGGCCGTTGATGTGCTTGCAATTCTCGCTACATCCTCCGAGGAGAAGGAGAAGGTGCGCGGGCTTATACACGGCGTTGAGCAACGCTTTCCAGCACAGCAGAAGTTCCTGACAGACGCCGCAGAGCGGGTGGCATCATAGAGCTGTGGGGCTAAGATGCCTTGGGGAGTCCTCTTATTTCTTACCCTGATTAACCTACTCAATTTCTTTGATCGTTATATCGTTCATGCCGTAGAGCCGATCCTAAAAAGCGAGTTTGTCCTTACAAACAAGGAGTCCGGGCTGCTTGGAGCCGCCTTCGTTCTGGGCTACTTCCTCTTTTCACCGATCTTTGGATTTCTTGGTGATCGGATCGATCGACGTATCCTGATGGCAGCTGGGCTATTCGCCTGGAGCCTCTTTACAGCTCTAACGGCTCTGAGCCACACCCTTTATACGTTCATCGCAGCAAGAGCTTTGGTTGGGATTGGCGAGGCGAGCTTCGGCGCTATCGTTCCAGGATACCTAAAGGGGCGAGTGGCGGGCACATTGGCGCTTAATAACGCGCTGGCGCTCTTTTACGTAGCTATTCCGGTTGGTTCAGCCCTCGGTTTTATAGCAGGTGGTCAGATCGCGATGCAGTGGGGATGGCGGCCCCTGTTTTTATTCGCCGCACTGCCCGGGATCGTACTCGCCTTTGGGTTTCTACGAATTGCGCCGGAGAGCAGGAGCTTGCCAAAAAAAGAGGCAGGCGCAGGATTCATAGAGGGGTGGCGACGTATTCTTGCTCGACCTGAGTTGCGCCTTATTATCAGCGGCTACGTGCTTAATACCTTTGCGCTAAACGGAATTGCTATGTTCGTTGTTCGGCACGGGACTAGCCTAGGAATGTCGGAGAGCGAGGTTGCAAGCAGATTCGGATTTATACTTGCAACCACTGGGCTAATCGGAGCGCTTGGAGGTGGGCGGCTGGCGTCGCTACTTGCTGCCAGAATGACGAATCAGGTGCGGGGACTATTACTCTTTGTGAGCATAACAACCCTGCTTGGTGCGCCATTTCTGTTTTTCGCGTTCCTGGCTACCTCGCCGCTAATCTTCTTTGCTAGCTGCTTTATCGCCCAGATTGCGCTCTTTGCCGGGGTGGCTCCTCTTAACTCCGCACTTGTCGAAAGGGCTCCGCATGGGCTTGAAACCCTTACTCAGGGAGTCACGATATTTATGATTCAGCTCTTTGGAGCTGCCATCGCTCCGATCACTATCGGATGGGTAGCCGATATGCTGACAACTGAGGGGATCGCTGGCTCTAGCGAGCAGGCGTTGGCCTATGCACTACAGGTAGCCACGGCAGCCATGGTTCTCTCAGGGGTGTTGTGGTGGCTTGCATCGAGGAGCAACATGGGCGAAGAAGGTAGTGCAGCCAGCATAGCGCGTTAATTTATTTATCTGAGCCTAGGGAGTGGGGACTATCTATGAGATTACACCAAGCTAAGTTAAGTAATTATGCAAGTTATGTAGCAGTTCACACTATATTAATCATAGGTATGATAGTAGCTGCCAAGCTATGTTTAGCCCAGGAGAACACCCCAGAGGTATCGCCTGAGTTAGAGATCCCAGAGGTTGCCCCAACGGTTGAGATCCCTAGTGAGAAGTTCATCCAGAAAGCGATTATGCGTTGCCTCAGCAGCATCGATAAGTCGGTTGAGGCTGTTCGGACACGTGGTAGGTCGCAGGGTGCCGCAGAGGATGGAGAGACGCGCTACTGCATTCAATCAAAACAGGCCTGCAGTGCAGATCCAGGAGGGCTTAATTGTCGTGTATTCGTGCGTGATTATGCAGAGAATACGGACTAAATTGAGATCCTCATGACCAAGACCGAACTACCCCGTACAGTCTGTATTAGAGAGGTTGGTCCACGCGAGGGGTTTCAGATCCTCGCAAAGGTTACGCCGATCGAGCAGCGCTTAAAACTTATAGAGGCTCTGGCGCACGCAGACGTTCGTCAGATCGAGGTCGCGGCCTTTGTGCGGGTAGATAAGGTGCCGCAGATGGCTGATGCCGAGGCGCTTGTTGCCGCACTCCCTCAATCAAGCTCAGTTGAGTACAGCGCCCTCTATCTAAACACCAAGGGCTTTGAGAGAGCTGAACGCACCGGGCGTTTGTGCAATAAAGGCTGGCTCTATAGCTCACCAAGCAACACCTTTCTGCAGGCTAACAACAACACTACTATTGAGCAAAGTATAGCCTCTGTGCCGGAATGGATTAGAGCCTTTAAAGCTCACGGTAAGCGGGTGCATGGGCTTATGATCTCAACCGCTTTTGGATGCGAGCTTGAGGGCCAGATCGCACCCAGCGCAGTGCAGGCGCTCGCGCACCGTTTTGTAGCGGCGTGTGCCGCGCACGGTGAGCAGCTCGCAGAGCTCTCTCTTGCCGATACCGTTGGTAGGGGCACCCCAAATTCGATCCGCGAGTGCATTGCGTTGTTACGGCCCCTTGGAATACCGATCTCGCTACACCTGCACGATACATGGGGGCTCGGGCTTAGTAATGTATACGCAGCACTTCTGGAGGGTGTGTCGATATTTGAGAGCTCCATTGCGGGCATGGGGGGCTGCCCCTTTACTCCGGGTGCCGCAGGAAACGTTGCAACCGAGGATATAGTCTACCTCTGTCATTCGCTTGGGATTGAGACCGGTATCGATTTCGAGCGCTTATGTGATGCGGCCGAATTAGCTGAATTGGTAGTTGGCGCACCACTGCCTGGTCGTGTATATAGGGCAAGATCTGCAGAGAGAGCCCAGCGTACCGTAAAGATATTATAGCGTTTTGGTGTTACTATTAAGGTAGAATCGTTCTGTAAAAGAGGACGATTTCGCTTGAAAGGTCTTTTGGTGATGATTATCTTAGGGTAATGGTAGCTATGGACACATTCTTCGTTCCCTATACCGGCAAGAGGCCAGCATCGGTTTGTATAAACGGGCACCGATTGGTAATCCTCGCCCATGAGAAAGATACACTAGAGGAGGATCTTGACCTGCTCGGTGCTGACTCGGTTAAGATCATTAAGATGAGCAACTCTGAACAGGAGCAGGAGATGCGGCTCGGTAAGATTGCTCGGCAGGTTGATGGTGGTATCGTTATAGCCCCAGCAGGGGTTGGTCTGCGTGATATCATTAGGAACTTAGAGAGCGAGCTGCCTTGGCTACAGTAGCGCGCCGTTTATCTATAGCGCTGCTATCAGTTGTCGTTGTGGCTGCTGCCTGTTTCGGAGGTCCGCAGCGCCGACCGGTTGGATTCTTTAGATTGGGACCGGTCGCAAGCCTCGGTCAGTCAGAACAAACCTTTTTCTCTGAATCTAAGATCATGCTTAGGCATGACCAAGGTGGATTCTTTGCGATGAGTACAGCGTGCTCATATGACCTCTCTCCACTCCTATTGGTAGAAAAAGATGGCGAGCTGATCTGGCGCTCTCAGCTTTCAGAGAGTACCTATGCCCCAGATGGTAGCGTTCTGCACGGTCCGACTAAGAATCCACTACCGTACTATCAACTCAATCTTGCTGCCGGGAATTATGGCGGGGCTTCCGATACCCTATTCGTGAAAGTTGGGGTGGAGCGTTCGGCCTCCTGGAGGTTGCTAGTTCCTTAGGAGGATGTGCTAACTCGCAGTACTGTGCAACACTTCCAGCGCACTCCGTAAACGTACGATCATGAACGAAACTAATATACAATCCGGCCCAGACTTAAAGCAGCTACGACGGGCACCTTTTCAGATAGCCGCAGCACTTCTGATGCACGATGTGTACTTGTTGCCCCTGATGCTTGTGGCCTTAGCGGCGGGATCCGTTGCAGAGACGGTAGTGGTATCGTCAGATATTTCAAGCGCAATGCTCACTAATGTGCTCGCACGGCTTGTGCAGCTTATGGTTATCTGTGGAGTCACGTTGCGTTGGCGCTATAGGCTTGAGTACTCACACACCAGCCATGTACGTCCCCTGGTCGCGTTTCTTCGTACCTGCGTATTCGGGTTCGGACTATGGGGGATCTTTGTTATCCCCTCGCTAGTACTTAGCTATGTATCTAACGGGGTCTCTAACGCGGTGTTATTCTCTCCGCTGATTTTTCTAGTAGTGCTGGGAACGATATGGAGCCTGCGCTATTACTTTTATTTCGTACCGTTAAGTCTTTTTGGCACAGATCTGCGCCGTGCAGCGTTATTATCCTTTAGACTTGGCAAGAAAGCACGCTGGGCGGCGCTCGCCTCCATGACAACGCCAGCTGCGATCTCACTCCTATTAGTAGTTGGCTGTTTTACGCCGTATCCAGATGGGCGCTCGCTAATGTGGTCAACGCTCGCTGCCGCCTGTGAAGGGGTATTCTGGTTGTTGAGTACCTATACCGCGCTCGGATACGCCCTTAGTTTGATTGAAGATAGCGATTGGCGTGCAGCAGGACTCGATCCATACCGCGTCGAGAGGTTGCAAACCCTAAAGGTGCAAGGTGATTCATGGTTAGCCACTGCGCTGACACCATACACAGGGCTGCAGATCTTCTTTCTGACCATGCTTCTATTTATGGGTAATATCGCTAGAGATCTGCAGGCTCCACCGGCCACGGCTCTCTTGATTAAAGAGATAAAGGTTCACGACTATAGAATTGAGGTGACATTAGAGCTCTCAGATCCAGAGTTTGAGTTCAGAGGATTTATGCCGCAGGGATTCTCGATCGCTACCCAGACGGGACACCCGATTGCTAGAGAGTTGAGCTCGGCCTCCCTGGTTCCTGGCGAGAAGGGTTTTACTTTGTTCGTTCCACCCTCTAGGGAGCCAAAGTTGCTTTACCTGGAGTTTAAATCGAATAAGACAGCCGAGGTGCTTAGATCCCTCGATAACATGTGGTTATGGTACAAGTCAGTTCCGGTCCTGTCTGTTAATCAAGGCTAGAGGACGCATAATTCATCTCCAGCCAGAATTCTCTTGGGCTATGCCCCTACCTAGCCGATACAATAGGTATAACCTATGGATCTGATTTTTTATCTTGGAAATACCGATCAAAAGTTGCCCCGGTTTCTTGAGCGGCTAGGATACGCAGTGCTCGGCGCTACGAACAACGTAGCCCTGCCAGATCTGATCTCACGCACAAACGTAGACCTAATCCTGATCGATGGGCGTGTTATGGGTGATATGGCGGATATGTGTTCGTTCTTGCGCTCGCAGGAGAATACGCGTGCCATACCGATCGTTTGCATCTCACCAGAAAACAGCTCCGAGCTGTACGAGAGCGATGTAGTAGATAAAATTGAGATCGTACAAGCCCCGTTCTCAGTCGGAATGTTGGCTGGTCGGATAGCCACGCAGCTGCGCCTACGAAAACAGGCTGGTAACGACGAGCTACAGGGCTCCTTAGCGGAGATTAACGCGGCTCTGCGCGATCATAACGAGAGATTCCGTAAAGAGCTTGAGGAGGCTCGTGCGATCCAGCAAAGCTTGCTGCCATTAACCCTACCCTCTGATGAAAGATTCCAGGTTGCAGTATCGTATCAGCCACTCGAAGAGGTTGGCGGAGATTGGTATTTTGCGCAGGTAGTAAGCGACGGGCAGATCGCTCTCCAGGTTGCGGATGTGTCTGGACATGGGCTCTCCGCAGCATTTATAGGAAGCATGACGAAGCTTGCGATGACCGCCTCTGAGCACTCACGGCCAGATCAGTTGCTGAGCGATATTAATCGCCACCTCGCTCCGCAGATCCCAGAGGGGCGCTTCGTTACGATGGGTGGGGCTCTCTACAACCCAGCGACCGGAAGGGTGCAGTGGGCACGCGCCGGGCATCAACCGGCGCTAGTGCTCGCGCGCGCCAATAATAACAAGAATGGGGCGGTGCGACAGCTTAGGGGAGAGGGCTTCGCCGTGGGGTTTGTTGAGAACTCAAGCTATTTGCTGGTAGAGGATACCCTGGCCCCAGGAGATGCCCTTCTTATGTTTACGGATGGTATTAGCGAGGCACAGAACCGCTCTAGGGAGACCTTCGGCATTGAAAGACTCTCTGCAGCACTCATAAAGACCTCCGCACAGGCCAGCGCCCCCGAGATGCTACGCGCCATTCTTGATGACTTTAACGCGTTTCGGCAGGACCGCCTTTTAAAGGACGATCTCACCCTCATGCTACTGAAGAGAACGGCGTGAAGGTATTCTTGATGGTGGCCTAATCTGCTCTAACTGGGTATCTTTGGCAGATATGCTCCAATTTCATCCCCCCCTTAGTGGCATGCCACTGGCGTTCGTAGTCTTGCTGGTAATTGTAGAGTGCCTGAAGAAGGTGCGAAGGCTTGCGCCCCTGCTCGGAGCTGTGCAGGTGGTGTGTGTGCTAAGCATCGCGCTCTCTACAGCGCTTGCGTTCCTCTCTGGCTATCAGGCGAGCAGCGAGCTGGGAGAGCTCTCAGATCCATTGGCGCTAGAGCTCGGAACGCACCACGCCCTCGGAAGGTTGCTACTGTGTAACTCCGTACTGCTTGCGACATTTTTTTGGGTAGCGCGGGTTGCCGTGCGTGGAGCTGCTGTATTTAAGGCGCTGTACCTCATTTTTCTTGTAACTCAGATAGTCCTTACCCTATGGGTCGGGGGACTCGGGGGAGATCTAGTTTTTGAACATGGGCTTGGGGTGCAAGCTAAACCGTAGGACGCAAGCCCCCCGGAATCCAGAGTAGCTCCGGTGTGCCAGCTAGCTGCGCAGCAGCGCGGCTCATAACAAAAAGTAGATCGCTCAATCGATTGACATAGTGTAGCACAGCGCTTGAGAGCGCTTCGGTATCGTTGAGGGAGAGGATCGTGCGCTCCGCACGACGGCATACGGTACGCGCTAGGTGTAGCTGCGCGTTTAGTAGAGTTCCACCCGGAAGAACGAAGGATTTTAAGGTCGGTAGGGGGCCATTTAGCTCATCTATCCAAGCCTCAAGCCTTTCAACCTGAGGTTCTTGCATTGTTAGCATTCCCTCCCAACCACCACCCATGGGGGTAGCAAGTTCAGATCCAAGATCAAAGAGCTCATTTTGAATGATAACTAGCTTTTCCCGTATCGCCCCCTCTGCAGGGCTCGAGGCGATCGTAATACAGAGGCCGATCTGAGAGTTAAGCTCATCGATATCGCCGTAGGCCGCAACACGAGGTGAGTTCTTTCGCACACGAGCCCCACCAACTAGCCCCGTTGAGCCATCGTCGCCAGTTTTAGTGTAGATCCTATTAAGAGTTACCATAGATTGGGGGCCTTCCTACTTATTTAATAACTGTTCGATCTCTGAAAGACTACTATTATCCCTCTCAACAGGAACGCTTTCGGCCAGTTTTGGGTCTGAGTGTGGCTGACCAGAGTGAAGAGGTGAGGTGTTGGGGAGGCGCATAGGCTCTGCTAGCATATCAGCGGGGGCCCCTAATTGATCGCGGCTAGTCAGCAAGCAACAGCCTGCATATGGGGCCAACAGCACCACTGTCACCAGGATGAGCAATACGATTGGCCATTGAAAATTAGAACGAAGACTCACAGAAATACAATCCCTAAGGGGTGAATAGCTTGAATTGCGACATCAAACTACGGTGACCAGTTACTAATAACTCTTCGATAACACTGATAAAACTAGATAGCAATGGGTTTCTCTTTGCTCTACGTGAAGGGAGTGGCCTGTTCTAAGTATCAAGGATAAACCTATCTGCGGCATCAAAAGAGGATAGGGGTATTCAGTATTATCCGGTTTATGCCGAATGAAGAGATGGAAGCAGTGGGGAAGAGAGAGGTGGAGAGCTAGTAGCACAGGTTGAGTGCATTATTTTGCTGACCACTATAGAGAGAGATCCAATTAGCCACCGCAAGTTTATACTGGGGTGAATAGTTTATTAAAGGTTGGGCATAGCATGCTACGGGAACATGATAAAAGTGAGGATCCATTCATGATCGTTGCAGGTGGCAGCTCTCAAGGGGCCTCTGCGCTTTCAGATCTTGGCTGTGAGCGCGAATTTAATGAGGATCGCTGCGGGCTCGTGCAATCTTCTAACAATAAGACCTGGATCGTTTGTGATGGTATGGGGGGAGTTGCAGGCGGCGAAGTCGCTGCCCAGCTCGCCATAGATTCCATGAAGCGCTATCTGGAGAGGGACTCTCAGGATGAAGCTTCAGCAGATATCCTGGTTCAAGCGATGCGTGAAGCCAATCGAGTCGTAGTGCTGCGTCGCCAGAACCAAGCGTTTTCAGCTATGGGAACCACCATGGTTGCTGCGTTTTTCAATCGAGATGAGGTTGTGATAGGGCACGTTGGTGATTCTAGAGCCTACCTCATCCGTGATGGAGCTGTTCAACAAATCACAGTTGATCACACCTACGTGCAGAGCTTAGTAGAGCGCGGGGAGATCCAAGCAGAGGAGGCGCTGACCCACCCAGAAGCACACGTTCTTACCCGCTGCATCGGGGCTGACCCTAGCCTTGAAGTTGATACACAGAGGTTTTGGTTGTGGCCTAATGAACATGCAGATGAGGGTGATATCCTGCTATTATGTACAGATGGACTCTACAGCCTAGTGCCAGATGTAGAGATCGGACAGGTAGCATCTACTA
>JAPLFS010000003.1:0-14418 GCA_026390555.1 Pseudomonadota bacterium | reverse complement strand
TTGGACAGCTTAAACAATCACCCCATCCAAACGGGGGGGATTTGAAAGAGAGAGCTAAGTCAGCGCCAGTTCGACGCAGTGGCGTGAAGCTAGGGTTCGGAAAACAGTTATTATTATTGGCTGTCATGAGTGGCATAGCGGCGCTCGTAACGGTCATAGGATTTTTAGCCATGAAGTTTTTCAGGTAGCAGGAGGGGATTATGAGTGATGATAATAATAGAATAACAGGTAGTGGAACGGAACGGGCCCGCTCAGCCACCGGTACGCGGGTACGAAATAAGACCGTGATGCTTAATTCGGATCTAACTGGATCGGTGCGTGCCCGCTTGGGCGGCGAGTTCCAGCCAGCCACAGATTCTGGCCGTATTGGGGGGCTTGAAGATCGAGTAGTTACTGCAGATTCAAATTGGGAGGTTCCTACGGTAAGCAGCGAGATGCTCATTAAGGCTGCTGAGGGCGCCCCTGAAGGGGAGGGGGAGGTTAATGAGGAGGCAACAGAGAGATGGGCAGAGCCCGTTGAGGAGCATGCAAGTACTGTAGAGACAGGGGAGCAGGAGCAGCAATGGGAGGCCACACAGCCAGATCCTGAAGTAGCCGTTCCTGAGGACCCGCCGCAGAGCCCAGAGCAGCTACTCTACTCACCTGAACCAGAGGAGCTCCCACAGCAAGAGATCCAGTTGGAAACAACAGTACCGCAAGGGAGTCAGATCTTAAGAGCTGGAATAATAAAAACTGTACCGCAATCGGTACAGCCACCCGTACAGGTTAGCTTGCAAATAGATCCAGCCGAGATATTGGAGGCCTACGCAAAGCCTGAGCCACGCTATGTAGCTGAGCCGCGCCATGCACCTGAGCCACAACAGCCGCAGTATGAAACGGAGGCGATGCCCATAGAGAGGAGTTTAAAACCGGAGGAGATATACTGGAAGAACAACACGCAGTTAGTTGGATTCCTCGTTTCATTCGACAACGAGCCGAATGGTTTGAAGGTTCCGGTAATTGTCTCGTCTTACAAGATGAATCGGTCTCCCCGATGCATGCAATTATGCGTATTACATTGGGCAATTCAGTGCAGGTTCTTGATCAGCTCTCTGAGAGTGGTACCAGGATTCAACGCGCTGGAGGCGGGGAGGAGCAGTTTCTATCGGGAGAGAAGAGCACGCTCTCACACGGTGATGTCATTGTGTTTGGCGATCGATCGTTTTATGTCTGTCTTATAATGGTAGATGCAGTTGAATAGGACTTAATGGATTCGTAAGTTATTATGACCGATGAACACTTAATTAGTTTGCAGCCCGGTACGGTAATCGGAGGCAAGTATGAAGTCGTAAAGTGCCTTGGTTCGGGCAGCATGGGACTTGTGTATGCTTGTCGGCATCGGGAACTGCAGGGGCAAATGGTGGCCATTAAGGTGCTCTATCCGGAGGTGGCTCAGGATAAGGTGGCATCTGCGCGATTTAGGAACGAAATCCTGGCATCGTACGGCGTATCGCACCCAAACGTGGTGCGAGCATACGAGTATATACGGGATGGTGAGTTGATCGCCTATACGATGGAGTTCGTTAATGGTGGAGACTTAGCCGAGCAGCTTGGGCAGGCCGAGCGCCTGCCTATACCAGAGATTATTAGACTACTCAGTCAGATGGCTGCCGGAGTGCAGGCTATTCATGATGCTGGCATTGTCCACAGAGATCTCAAGCCAGAGAACATCCTGCTCAGTAAAGAGGGGAGCGTAAAGATAGCCGACTTCGGTATCGCTCGAAACAGGCATGGACCTAAATTGACAGAACACGGGGGTGTTGTTGGAACGATCGACTACGTTGCTCCGGAATACATGCTGCGCGCGCAGGTTGACTGGCGCTCAGATATCTATGCCCTTGGAATTCTTGCTTACGAGATGGTTACAGGAGAGTCCCCGTTTCGCGGCGACAGTGTCTACGCTACGATGACAAAACGGCTTAAGACGGACCCTGAGCCCCCGAGCAAGCACCGCTCAGATTGCCCACCTGAACTCGATGCGATAGTTCTGAAGGCGATGCAACGAGATCCGGATACTCGCTATCAGTCAGCGATGGAGATCTTTTTTGATCTGCAAAGGATAGCAGTAGATCGTGGCATGCGTTCCGCCATTACCGGCGGCCTTTTTCTTCCAAATCAGGCCGGCGGGCAGGCGACAAGTTACGTTGGGCCATCACTATCAGAGTCACCAACAGAGGGCGCTAATCAAATTAAGAAGACCCCCAATGAGACTCAGATCGCATTATCATCTGGCCCGCTCGAGCTAGGTGGCTCAGCTCTTGCTGCTGCAGGTGGGGGTCCCGCAGGGGGTGCTGCCGGAAGTTGGCAGACACGCTCCAGGTGGGGTGCGGGTAAGGAGAGCCCCACGCGCGCACGCAGCGATAGCTCAGATCCTATCGATAATTCCCCGGCCTCGCAAAATACCGAGGTTCTGAGCGCAGAATTTGTCGATTATGCCGTTGAAACTCAGACCGGGCCTGCTGCGATAACGACACAGAGGGTTGCGACACAGGGGGTTGCGACACAGGAGTTTGCTACACAGCGGCCTGCGGGAGATCTGCCACAACTTGGGGCCGCAGGAGATCTGCTCTCTGAAGGCTGGGGGCACCCAAAATCTGAGCCTCAGAAACGGGTGGTTGTATCTGATAGGGCTCGCGAATTCCCAAAGAAGTATGCCGCTACGGAGCAGAAGCGCTCAAGGACAGGCGACATAATAGCTTTGGGTTTAGCTGCACTAATCGGGATAGGTTTTGGCGTTGTTTTTTTGAAATTATTTGCACCGGCTCTGTTAGCGAAGTTCCAGTTTTAGAGGGATTTTCTTATGAAACTACTTATTATCGATCGTTCAATCGTAGCGACATGGAGATGCTTGACCTTAAGGTCAAGCTTGTAAATGAGCAGGACTTTGCGGAACGAGTTGCAGAGGCGGATGTGCTTGTGATCGGCTCCGGTCTTGGGGAGCGCGCTATTGCGATTGCGCGACAAGCGCATGTCGTCGCTCCCTGGATACAGATAGTAATGTTTGTAAATGATAGTACCTATGGGGGCGGAGTGTTTCGCTCCGCGCAATCCGCTGGTGTTCGCAAGGTCTTTCCAGATAGCGCCAGCCCGCTTGATTTTCTGCAGGAGCTAGTCGCAATTAACTCTGATTTTCGCAAAGATGGTCGTACACATGAGGGGCGGGTTATTGTTGTTGTGCAGGCCAAGGGTGGCGTTGGTGCGACCTCAGCAACGGCCGCATTGGGAGAGGTTTGTAGCGCCTACAACAGGAGGACGATGCTGTGGGATCTCGATGTAGAGACCCGAGATCTGAGTCGCTCTCTGACGGTAAATGGCGCCGAGGCCAAGGTAGTAAGCGCCTGGGTTAATGGCAGTCGAGAGATTAATCGTGAGTCGATGAGGGACGCCCTGATCCCCATTAGTAGCGAGGTCTCAGTTCTAATGTCTCCCGATAGATTCGCTGAATCGATCGATCTTGCCTGCCACGCAGATGGCATAGGTATCGCACAACGAATCCTTGAACTCTCCCGAGTAATGTTCGATGTAGTCTTAATCGATACGGGGGGGCGCATGGGGCCAGCAACCGGCACCCTTATTCGTGGCGCCGATGTGGTGCTGGTAGTACTAGATGACACCATCCTGGGACTAACGGCGGTTGATCTTTACTTAACCTTTATCAAGGGATTGATGGGAAGCTCTGAGCGGCTCTGCTTTTTGGTTAATCCGTACTCCGGTGCCCTCATGAGCGTTCAGCAGATAGCGGCTGAACTTGAACCCGCACATAAGCTTGGGGATCTGCCGTGGAGGTTGCCTGCACTACCCTTTGATCCGAAGGCGGCGCTATGGCCTGGGAGCGGTAAAACGCTCTACAGTATGGGCAATAAGGCCATGAAGCAGACCTTCGATAAGATAGCGCGCGAGCTTGGCCTAATCGGAGCCCAGGAATCTGCTGGTGATAAGTTTACTCCATCCCCCAGGGAGGGGCGCGAATCAAAGGGAACGAATGGGGGCTGGCTGCAAAGGATCTTTAGTAAGAAACAGGAGGTCTCCGCTCGTTAGCTTTGTAGGCGCTAAAGAAATACCCTTGCGAACAGATGGTGTTAGCTAGTATCTCTATGGCCATTGAGCTACATCAGTAGTTGTTTTTAACCTTAACTATTTGTACCCTTGTACGGAGATTTTATATGGCACAGCCAGAATTATTAAACAGAGAGCCCGTTAGCGCAGAAGCAACTTCTCAACACCGCCAGCGTGGAGCCTCACTCGTAGAGTACGCACTCCTAGTTGCATTGATTGCGGTGGTCGCAATCGTAGGGGTACGGGCATTGGGAACACAGGTATCGACGCAGTTTTCAAATATTGGATCTGCTGTAAACTAATAGTGGTTAGTGCCCTGCAGAGGCGCTTTAAAGCAGGGTTAATCTGCAGGGAGTGAAAGCTATAGTGTTTCTGCTAGTATCTCTATGGCCATTGAGCTACATCAGTAGTTGTTTGTAGCCTTAGCTATTTTTGCCCTTGTACGGAGATTTTGTATGGCACAGCCAGAATTATTAAACAGAGAGCCCGCTAGCGCAGAAGCAACTTCTCAACACCGCCAGCGTGGAGCCTCACTCGTAGAGTACGCACTCCTAGTGGCATTGATTGCGGTGGTCGCAATCGTAGGGGTACGGGCATTGGGGACACAGGTATCGAGGCAGTTTTCAAATATTGGATCTGCTGTAAACTAATAGTGGTTAGTGCCCTGCAGAGGCCCTTTAAAGCAGGGTTAATCTGCAGGGGATCAGAGCTACCGCGTTTCAGATAGTATCGGGATATCCATATGATCGGAGGTAGTGGGGGTGAGGCTAAAATCGCAAAGGATACCTCCGCAATACTGAACATAGTGATAATTTCGCTCCTGGCTATCTGTGTCGGGGTAGTGGCGTTCTATTTACTTAGTGCCAAGCAGGTAGAAACCCCACAACAGGTTGTACAACAACAGCCGGCAACGGAGCTGGTGGATGTTTTAGTGCCGATCAATGAGATCGAGGCTGGAGTTCAGCTAACGGCAGCTATGTTCCGTAAGGAGACACGTGCTCTGGTTACGGGAAGTACCAACATAGTGACTAGCTTTGATCAGTTAAAATCTACCTATGCCGCATCGTTTATGGCACCCGGCCAGCCGCTATTAATGGACTACATCACAGCCAAGCCCCCTCTTAATCAGATCCAGGCTAACATTAAGGATGGGTTTAGAGCGGTGACGATGGCCGTTGATGCAACAACAAATGTCGAGGGCTGGGCCAGGGCCGGAGCAAATGTTGATGTTATGTTGTCACCCACACAGGGTCGCCCGACGGTGACGATCGTCGTGCAAAATGCCAAGGTTCTCTCGGCCTCCCGTAGTACAAGTGGAGATCCAGGTGCTGGGCCAAGTCAGCCCAACGAGAAGACCACCGTAACGATTATGGTCAGGGGCGAAGAGGCAGCCAAGATTCAGCTCGCCTCTGAATCAGGTATACTTAGCTTAGCGCTGCGTGGTGATGAGGAGAGCGTAGCCTCACCTGAGAATAGCGCCATTACGATTGATTCAATCTTAGGGATCTCTACAAGGCCCCCCTCTAACGAGATACCGATTGACGGCAGGGTTAAGGTAGGGGGAAAGGAGTTTAATCTTATTGGTGGTAAGCTAGTTCCGGAAAATCACACCAATTCAGCGCCCCTTGGAACTCCTGCGCGATAAGACCCTAAATGGGTCAGCGCCCACCTAGGCAAGATAGAACGTAGTTATCTAATCCGATCTAATTATCTGTTTTTCGTAATTATTTGTTATGCTTTTTTTCTATTCGGCCGACATCTGTAGGTATAGGGGGAGCATACACCCTAGCGATTAAAAGAGGGTTCTCTATGACAGGCTCAGAAAAAGATGGAAAAGATGGGTTACTCGGAGTGTTTTCAACCAGAGCCTCTCATAGTAGGGGTGCGGAGGAGCCATCAGGCGCTAGCGCGGCAGCAGCGCAAAAACCGGTAGCAAAAAGCTCTCAGGGTTCTGCACAACCTACGGGAGCGGTAGCTGCCAGTTCAACCCAATCCTCAACCCAATCATCCGTGCAGCAACAAGCGCGCGTTACTATCGATGCAAAGACCCAGGAGATGTCAGCTACGGCATCAACTATTATGCGCGAAGCGCGCCGAGAGCTTGGCAGTGACCTCACCTTGCAACAGCAGATGACCAATGCGGCCACAACCGAGCAGGTTATAATACAGGCAGTAGATCGGGTTCTTCGTAAGCGCGGTGAGGCGCTTGATGATATTGAACGGGTCAATATCATCATTCATCTGCAAAAGGATCTGGTTGGATGGGGCGTACTACAGCCTTTAATGGACAACAAAGATGTGACAGATATTCACGTATACGATTACAAAACTGTAGTCTTGCAGCGTGGCAAGATAAGCGAGACTACCGGACTTAGTTGGCAAAATAATCAATCATACGTTACTTTCATTGACCGACTTTTGCTCAGACTTGGCAAATCATTAACCACACAGCAACACACCGTTGACGGGTCGTTCCCTAACGGTGTCCGTATATGCGCGGTCCATGAGAGCGTCTGCGGTCAACGTGGCCCGATGCTATGTATTCGCATCCCGCGCATAAGTGATGTGAGCCTCGAGAATATCATTTCGTATCAGGTCGCCCCACCGCTAATCGTTAATTATCTAGCTACACTTGTACGCAGTGGTTTAGCAACTATTATGGTCTCAGGCGAAACAGGGACCGGCAAGACAACCCTGCTCAAATGTCTCGCGACACAGTTCGGACTGACCGAATCTATTGTGGCGGTAGAGGATACTCCGGAGCTTAACTTTGAGCATCCATACTTTCGCTCTCTAGTATCTAGGCCTGCGAATGCGGAGGGTATTGGTGAGGTGACCTTGCAGGAGCATATTAAAACTACCCTGCGAATGACACCCACGCGCGTCATTCTCGGTGAGATGAGAACTCCCCTTGCGGCAGAGGCCTTCCTTGAGAGCGCGCAGACGGGGCACGTTGGAATGTCAACGGTGCACGCCAGAAATGCGCGCGAAACCCTGGTGCGGCTTGAGAGTTTGCTCGGACGAGCGCAAAAATCAGTTTCAGTTGAGATTATTCGGCAACAGATAGCGCTAGCGATAGATTGTGTCGTGTGGCTTCTTAGAGAGAAGGGTAGTGGTAAGCCCCGTATAGCCGAGGTGATTGAAGTTGGACATTTTGTAGAGGGGGTAATTCAGGTCCGGCCTATGTTTTCACTCATTAAACAGGGGATTAAACCGGTCTGGCGGATCGAATCATGGACAAGCAACTTCGATGCAGAGCTAAAAGCAGATGGTATTCACTTAGGTGACTCACCACCAGAGATTACGATTGGCCCCCCTGTTAAGGGGCCAGGGGGAGGAGGCGCTAAAAATATATGACCCCCATGGCTCTTCTGGCATTGGTTGCAGCGGTTGTTGCATGTTGTTTGGTGGTGGCACTCGTTGTGCGCCTACCCATTAGCGGCAGAGCTATATCCCCATTCTCTACCAGGCAGAATATACGCAACATCATCGTATCTCAGCGCGAGGCTAGGGACTCTGTAAATAATAAAGAGGGCCCCTCCGTTGTCGCAACTGCGTTGCAGGAGGAAACTGTAGAGCGGAGCGCCGAAAATCGCCTTACGATCCGCAAGAAATTAAGGTTTGCGCAACTTCCAAACGTTCCACCATATGCCTTTAGTTTAGCGCAGATCTTCGTCAGTCTAGTTATGTTCCTGATAACGAGTATGTTCTTCGATTCAGTTCTACAGATTATCGCCTTGCTATCAGGAGCGGTTTTTATGAATTGGCTGCTTAATAGGCGTATCGATCGCCGCTTTGAGCGCTTTGATGCAGATTATCCCCAGTTCCTGCTGGCCTTTGTTGGCATGCTCAAGACGGGACTCAACCCGATTCAGGGCTTGCAGGCCGCTGCGGAAGGTCTTGAGGAGAGCTCCCTCGTCCGTGAAGAGGTGCAGATTATGTTGGAGAGACTTCGCATGGGGGTCTCGGAGGAGCGCTCGATAGGCTCCTTTGGCGAAGATATACATCACCCCGAGATCGAGCTTTTTGTGCAGGCACTGATACTAAGTCGACGTGTTGGAGGGAACCTCTCTGCGACCATCGATCGCTTAGCGAAACAGGTGCGCAGACGGCAGTTTTTCAGGCGTTCAGCTAATGCTGCAGTAGGTCTTCAGCGCGGCTCCATCTGGTTTATCCTCGCTATCCTGATGGCCTTAGAGGGATATCTTTATTTCGTATGGCCGGAGTGTGTAACGATTACTTGGACCCATCCAACCGGTAGAAGTGTGGGGCAGGCTGGCTTGACTGGCATTGTGATTGGGCTGTTCTGGATTAGGCAGGTGACTAAGCTGCGAGTATAGGGGTGGATATGGAGCTCTCTCTCATAATTCCTGTTGCTGCAGGCTGTATCGCAGTCGCCTGTCTTGCGTTCCTGCTATACCTGCGCTTTATGCGCACAACGGGAAGTTTTAGGGATCTCATGGGCTCTGAGGAGTATACGAGCGCCATGGCTGGGCTGCGTGAGAGTATTAAAGAGGATGAGAGCGGAGATCAGCTCGAAAGGTTTCAGTCGGTTATTCGACAGGAGCAGAAAAAAAAGGGCTCGCTCACTACCGAAGAGAAGATGTTCCGAGCAGGGATCTTCTCTGAGGGCCAGAAAAATGATTTTAAGCGGCTACAGGTTTTAATGCCGATTATTGGAGTTTTTGTTTTTGCTCTGATTGGGCGTGCTTTTGGGGGGTTGGAAAGTGTCTTTCTGTGCGCCGTTATAGGAATTATCCTTGGGTTTTATCTCCCCATTAAGATCCTTGATCGACGTGTAAAAGCGCGCCTTGATGACATTCTGTTCTATTTGCCCCTCGTAATCGAGCAGGTCTCGATCGGTGTAAGTAGCTCACTTGATATAGGCCCCTGCATAATGCGGATAGTGCAGATGGCTGATGAGCGCGATACTCATAACGCCGTCACCGAACTGTTGCGCTATGCACAGTTTCACATCAAGTCGGGAGCAAGTCTGGAGGAGGCTCTTAATGAGGTGGGTAGGATGTCAGGAAGTCACGAACTCAAACACACCTTTATGGCGTTATCTCAGGTGGCAAAGTTTGGAGGCGAGATCTCAAAGCAGTTGCAGGATATGGCGGATTCCGTTGCGTCACAACGCGAGTCGCAGATCGATGAGCGAATTAAAAAGCTTGAGTTAGATGCGACCGGTCCGGTTGCTTTGGTATTCTTTGGTTTCTTGGTTATTCTGATGATCGGATTCGGGCTACAGATTATAACGCAAATATAGGATGTTTGCTGTGAGAATAGTGTTTTTGATAAGCGTCAAAAAAGCAGATGGTAATTAACAGGCTCAGATACTCCGATATTGTTCTGACGGCCTTTGTGGTCGCCATTGCAGCTATGTTGATCGTTCCGCTGCCAACGCAGCTACTAGATATCCTACTGGTTCTTAACGTCTCATTCTCTATCCTGCTGCTGCTGGTTGGGCTCTACGTTGCTAATTCAGCGGCGCTCTACACCTTTCCAACGATCCTGCTTCTAGGCACCCTCTTTCGTCTGGGGCTTAACGTCGCTTCTTCGCGCTTGATCCTAAGCCAGGGGGATGCTGGACATGTAATTGAAGCCTTCGGAACGTTCCTAATCCGAGGAGAGGTAGTTGTCGGGGTTATAATCTTTTCGATCGTTACGGTGGTTAACTTTATCGTAATATCGAAGGGCGCAATGCGCGTCTCTGAGGTGGCGGCACGCTTTGCGCTCGATGCGCTGCCTGGTAGGCAGATGGTAATTGATAACGATGCACGAGCAGGGGTTCTCTCATCGGAAGAGGCTCGTAAGAAACGCGACGATCTACGGCGTGAGTCGCAGCTATATGGCTCTATGGACGGAGCTATGAAGTTCGTCCAGGGAGATGCCATAGCAGGGTTATTCATAATCTTTGCAAATATACTCGGCGGTATATTTATGGGGGTATCCTCTGGATTGTCGATCCAGGATGCCGTGCAGATGTATACGGTGCTTACCATTGGTGATGGTCTAGTAACGCAGATCCCAGCTCTTTTGACCTCGATCTGTGCCGGTATTATAGTTACCCGGGTCTCCTCATCTGAAAATTCAAGTTTAAGTGCAGATCTGCGCGTGCAGCTCTTTGCACAGCCAGCTATTCTGTTCGTTACGGCGGGCATCTTAGTGCTTTTTGCGATGTTGCCAGGCATTCCAGCCCTCCCTTTTATCGCAGTTGCGAGTGCGGCGGTGGGAGCAGGGGTTATTCTACTGCGCCGCATGCGAGCAGATCCAAACATGGCGCTACAGTCCCAGGAGTATTCTCAGATACCTGGACTGCCGGCCCCGCAGCACGGGCGCTCTGAACACGACCCTGATCATGAGGGTCTAATTATCGCATTGGATAGTGGGGTTCTATTTAGGTCGTATCGTGGAGCGGTTCCACGTTATATTTCGTGGTGGGGCGCTTTTAGGGCTTCATTGTATGCAGATGTTGGGCTGTTGTTACCAGAGATACGGGTCGTAGCGGATCAGCTTGGAGCAGCTTCATCATATAGAGTTAGTCATGCCGGTATAGAGATGTTTTCTGGGCGTGTTTTACCGGACGCTCTGCTGGTTGAGATCTCCAGCTCGCATGCGGCGATTCTCGGATTGAAGGTACTGTTACAAGAGGAGCACCCGATGTCGGGCCACAGGGTCTTCTGGACCCCCTACTCCCCCCACGTTCGTAAGATGCTCGATGTAGCTTCAATCCGCAGCTACGATTTTTTTGAGTTTATTGGACTTCAGATAGCGAGCTTCTGTGTGCAGCACCCGCAGGAGTTTATATCGGTAACCGACGTTCACTCATTGCTACGACAGGTTGAAAAGAGGCATCCAGGATTAATTGCTGAGGGCTTTGGCAAGGAGTTCGTATCGGTGCCGAAGTTGACTGAGATCATCCAAGAGCTGATCAGGCAGGGGGTTAGTGTGCGGGATTTTAGGGCGGTTACCGAGGGAGTCGCCTCTTTCTGCTCTACGAACGGGGTATCTCTTGATAACGACGGTACGGTAGATGTCGCGCGGGTTGTAGATCATCTGCGTAGCAATCGTCGACGACAGATCTTGAGGAGATTTATCGGCGCAGCCAGGGCGCTAAGGGTCATTTCATTGTCGAGTGAGGTTGAGCAGATCTTAAGCGACGCAGAGCTAGAAAGTAGGACATTGCCGCTAGCTCTTGAGGCTGAGGTATATGAGGCCATCTCCAACGGGCTGCACACCGTGTTAAAGCCAGCTTTTGAATACGGTGTCGTCCCGGTTGCGATACTTTGTTCAGATGAGGTGAAGTTAAAGGTGCTCTCAGTAACACGCAGCATGACTAGGCGTCTCTTTGTAATGACCTTTGGAGATCTCGATCCAGCGGTACCAGTTGAGCAGGTTGGTATCTGGAATATAGCGCATCGGTAGGAGTTGCAGGATTATTGGAGGATGGGTAATGCAGACAGCTAAGGGAAAAAGAAGAGATCTCCCTGCTCCGCTCGATCAGTACCTCTCGTGTGAATCGAGGATCTCGGCCACATTTTCAGCGCAGGCATTTAAGGCAGTAGAAAAAAAATCGCGCAATAGCGTAGGGCTATGGATTAGCAGAGAGCCTTTATCGGTCGAGGAGGAGCTCCGTTTTGTAACACATGCCGCAGAGTTTTTAGATAGGGTCTCAAGCTTTAATAGCGCTAGTTATGGACTTGATACCAACCGGCACGGTTTTATAGTTTTTAGTCTTCCAACGGGGCGACATATTAACGAGGGCGCTCCAGAGGGTAGCGAGCTTGAACGGCGCTATTTGGGGTGTATCAGGGCGATAGAAGTAATACACAACAGGGGCTTGTGTTGCGGTGATATCTCTCTTGAATCATTTCTGCTTGGGCGCGAGGGCGAGGTGCTGTTTATAGCGGGGCTTGGGCTTCTTTCGGATCCAGAGGAGCTGCCCAAGCAGGGGAGGGATGAATTACTTGAGTTGCGCGCATATCAAGCCCCTGAGCAGCGCGTAGGCGGGCAGGAAAGCGCTAAAGTTGATGTGTATGCCCTGGCTGCGCTCGGATACCGACTCTTTTCAGGGGCGCCGCTGATACAGGCAGGGCTTGGTATACAACCTGGTAATGAGCAGGAGATTGCGCCAATCCTAGGAGCGCCGGCTTGGATTAATCTACTCATACCGAGCATTCTTAATTCTTCTCTTGATAGTCGTCCAGGTAATGCCTCTGAGCTGATGAAGGCAATAGGTAATGCCAGGGAGACAAGCTTAAAATCTGCACAAAAAGTAGTACTGGCTGACATAGATACAAAAAACGCGCAGTTTGAGATCGCAGGAACGCGGGTTTTAGATGGGGCGCCGCGAGCTGCTCCACGTAGAGCTATAGATCGTGTTGCGCTATTCGCTATAGGTTGCGTGAGTATAGTAGTTCTGCTTGGATTGGGCTTCTCAAAGGTCTCCGAGTACGCAGGGCTGAATAAATCAAACGGCTCGCCGCGAGGGATACAATCTGTATCTGATCTTCCGCCGGCCTTTACTGAGAAGATAGGAGCCTCTGTTCTCTCTGACGATCCGTTTGCACATGAAACCCTGATCAAAGCATTAAAGGAGGCCGAGGATGATTCGCAACGTTCTGCAATTATCGACGGCATATTGTCGCGCTCTAGACGACTTGGATTATTGCGCTCTACGGACCTTATGCGGAATTGGTTGCAAGAATCTCGCATACGGGCAGATAACTTATTGTTTATTAAGCTATTAAACCCAGCCCTCCCAGGCAAAACTAGGCTCGAGCTTCTGCGTAATGCGTATGCCGAGGAGCGACAGGAAACAGTTCAGTTGGCGGCTGCATTAGGGCTAGATCTCGGAGAGCCTGAAGCTTTAAGAGAGATATTTATGATGGCCGCAAAAGAGCTGGCGGGATTTATGGATCATGAGCAACATGGGGTGTTGGCTATCCTGATCGCTATGCCGCAAGTTCGTACACTTTATCTTGCAGATATTCTCGAGCTAAAAGATCAGATAAGTTCGGTGGATATATTGTGGGTGCTTGACAAGTTCGTACAGCAGCACGAGTCAGAACTGCGTACTATTGCGGCGCTTACTATTGCCAAGGGTGCGGTAAGTGGCCCGCGAGTAGTTTTTGTAGAGGTGTTGCGTAATGGGGTAGGATTGTCACAGCGAGAGCGTTCGGCGCTAGTCTCTGCGGCACAGGGGAAGATCTCGCGTGCTACCGTATCTACACTCGCTGTGTCCTACACAGCCGAGGCTCCTAAAGCGTTGCTCGCAACGATTTTACTAGCAGAGGATACCGAGGTGCAGCGAAGTGCCTACGAGGCGCTGATAGCCAAGCCCATAAACGATCCCTATCTGCGTTCGGTAAGGGATTCTATTCGAGACCGGGCGCAGCGCGAGAGATATGGGCAGCTCGTAGCTACTATTGGGCTAAGTAATTATCTATCTGATGAGCAGTTTGCGAAGGGCTTAGAGGTGCTTAAGAGCGGGCCATTAGATCAAGGGTTGATTACTGTATTACTTCAAGATGGCCCAGCACGGGTAGTATTTGAGGTTATAACACAGCTCGGCGATCGCTTGGAAAGCGGAGTTTTTCTTGATCTATTAAGACATCCCGCCAAGGAGGTCCGGATTAAGGCCTTGCAACGCCTAGTTGGGAACAATAATGTTATTGCCATAAAGCTCATCAAACAGTACTACGAAGAGGAGCTTGATCTAGATGTTAGGGCTCAGTACGAGCGTACCCTTGCTCAAGATTAACGGTTAAGGATGGCGGATGAGATTTAAACAGATCGTGCAGATTATGCGGGGCATTCTTCCATTTGTTCTCTTACTAAGCATGCTGAGCGGTTGTGCATCTGTCTCAACGAATGCTCTGGAGCTTATAGGGCAACCTGCGCCAGAGGCCAGGTTGATGATGTTAGAGGGGGGCGATATCGCCATTCGTGCAAAGGATGGGAGAACGAAGGTATTACTTTTCTGGGCGACATGGTGCCCATATTCAAGGAGCGCGATTGAAGATTTTGAAGAGCTTGCGCGCGAGTACGCGAATAGGAGTGATATCTCTTTCTACGCCGTTAGTGTTGATAATAATCAGGATATAGCAGAGCTATTGGGGCGGATCTCTGAGCAAGATCTCAGGGTGGTGCAACACGTTTTCTCCGGTAACGATATACAGGACGAAGTTTTTTTAAGCTTGCGTGGCAAAACCATCCCCTATGCGGCTGTGATAGATAAATCTGGCTTCGTTAGATTTCTGGATATCGGCGTTTCTGGACTAGATGATTATCTTGCAACGCTAGATTGATGCTCTAGCT
>JAPLFS010000002.1 GCA_026390555.1 Pseudomonadota bacterium | reverse complement strand
CTCTCGTAAGACCCGGGCAGCTACTGGAGCCCGCCGGGACCATCTCACCCTCGGCGAAGCCCCCCCTATTGCGAAAGGGTGTTGGAAAGCGCCCCCGCATCCAGAGATCTCCGTTCGATAGAGTGTCGCGCTCCAGGCATTTGAGCTCTTATCAACTCCGGCAAAGTGACCGCCCTATCGCAATCCCAACGCTAACCCTTCTTCTGAGAAAAAGTGTGAAGTCTCTGCAGCTCGTGTTAAACGAGTGGTGTCGAGATACGGACGAAAGTATCTCTGCAAGCGCACTGAGTCAGGCACGGCAGAAGTTTCTACACACGGCATTTATCGAGCTGCTTGAAGAGTGTGTGGTCAAGCCGATGTATACTGACGGGAACCATAAGCGATTTAAGGGGCATCGCTTGTTGGCGATTGATGGGTCAACTCTTCGCCTTCCGACGAGCAAGGAGCTCGTCGAAGCTTTCGGCACGGTCCGCTACATGAACGGTCATCAGGGTGTCGCCTGCGACAACGTCGAAGCCAAGGTCGTCGTGCTCTACGACGTTCTGAGTGAGATCCCGCTTGCAGGAAGCATTCATGCCGGGAGAACAAATGACATCAGGGCGTCACTCTAGCACCTTGATAACCTTGGGGCGGGCGACATTCTCATAGCTGACCGAGGCTTCGGCTCGTATGCGTTTTTTGCTGAAATAGTGCGCAAAAAAGCTGATTTCATTGTTCGTGTTAAAGATAAGACTTATCAGAAATATCACCAACTATTCACCGATGCCGCGCACAAAGATATAGTAGCCGAGGCTGAACGTCCCGCTCACTTCCATGACGACACGGAACTGGCACATAGTCTGCGCATGAGGTTTATCAGGATAGTCCTCGCGGACGGAGAGGTAGAGGTATTAGCAACATCGCTTCTCGATCAGAAACGATACCCACTAAAGGACTTCAAAAAGCTCTACTATAAACGATGGAAAATCGAGACGTTCTTTCAAGCAATCAAGAGCCGCCTTGCGGTAGACAACTTCACGGGACGAACCGTTGAAGCTATCAAGCAGGATTTCTTCCAGGCCCTCTTTGTGATTGGTTTGGAGACTATCCTATCAGCGGAGGTGAATGGCGAACTAGCGGCTAAGAGAACGTGATATCGACAGCAGGTGAATAAAGTCATCTCATTTCATGCTATCAAGGATTCCATCATTCTGCTAATGTTCGATCCTCCAGATGACTTCGAAGATCGGGTGAGGCGATTGTTCATGATTAATCCTACGTTGCAGCGGCCCGAAAGAGAAAAAGGGAAAGAACGATTGTCTCTTAAATCGAACGCACGGAGTTTGCACTTTCAGAAATTCGCTAGAAAAGCCGTATTTTAAGCGGGTTAGTGCTTAACTTAATGGCCGTAACCCCGTACCAATGATCTTGAGTTCAAAAAGCAGGCTCCAAATTCTCGTGAGCTCCTGCTCGGAGAAAAGAGCATCTCGCAGGCTTTCAGCGAGCTACAGTCAGGAGATGTACTGCTAACTACATGCCTTTCGCAGTTTCCGAACGACCCGGAGATGGCGGCCGTTTGCAGCGATACGCCTCCATTCGGAAAGTTCTTGGGAACGATACCTGCCGATCATGCGGGTCGTAGCAAGGCCTGGTGGGCATTGATTGAGAAGCCTTAACGGCTCATCTAAGATCGCTCACCTTGCAGCTTACAATTACTAACGGAAGCCAGAATGTTCCCCGCGACTCAATCCTGCGCACGACAGGATTAGCGCACCTGTTCATAACCTCCTCTATCTCATCTTTGTTATAGTCCTGATTCTCTGGACGCTCCTGGATCATAAACACTACGCGCTCCCATCCAGCAAATGCATCACTCTCCTCTTTCTGATCGCGCAGCTTGGTCCAGATATAAATCCAGTCGTTATCAAGCTTGGTGGCGTGTAAAGGATCCTTAATAGCCACGCGTATTGCATCTACTCTCCCTGCAAACCAAAAGTTTGGACGATTCTTCGGATCGGTCAGAGCGTCAAGCAGTAGGTAGGTCATCTTACCTACGTGATATCCGAGCAAAAGATCCGCTATAATTATGGTCTTGGGCTGAATCTCCTTGGCCATCTCAGCCGCCGCAAACACCTCAGGGGGTTCTCCGTATTTCCAATCCCGCCCGGAAAACCATGCACTCGCACCGAACACAATAGAAACAGCGAAACACGCTAATACGGAGCTCTTTGCTAGAGCGCGGCGCCAACGCTGTTTCGTCTCCCTGGCATAGGCAAGATAGAGCGCAATCGCCAGAGCCGCTAACAGATCAAGTGCCGGAAAAAACGTGGAGAGCCTCTTCGGATAGGCATGCTCAGACATAATACCGGGCAGAATTGCTGCCATAAGCCACGCTATGATTACGGCCGACTCGAAGCGCCGAATCGAGCGCAGCACCATAAATAGCCCCGCACACACAAACGGCACTATCATCCAGGCAACGGTGCGCATATGAAAATCAGGAATAAAGGG
>JAPLFS010000001.1 GCA_026390555.1 Pseudomonadota bacterium | reverse complement strand
AGGGACGAGCAGGCGCTTCTATCCGGTTACCGAGTGCTAGCATATAGGCTTGCGATGGTGTTCTGCAGAAGCGGTATCGTTGGCTTGGTTAACTGGGTATCCGGTCGGTACATGCACGGCTCTCCGTACTATTCCTGGATGGTTGGATTCGGGGTGAGCGGAATTGTATTGATCGGACTTGCAATTGCACATCACCTAGCACTACCGCACGTTGGGACTAAGGTTGTCGTTAAGGATAATCTTGCACACGCAAGGAAGGTTTTTAAGGAGGGGTTTAAGAGCTACCTGGCACAGCCCAAGATAGGCATCATCCTGCTATTTATAACGCTCTATAAACTTGGAGATGAGATCCTTTTCTCTATGGTGACCCCCTTTATGTTAAGGGAGCTAAGGATCTCAGTAGGACAGTACGCCTGGATAGGGGGCATCGTTGGGGCGCTGGGTACTATCGTAGGAGCGATGCTTGGGGGCTGGTGGATTAAGAGGGCGGGGCTGCGTAGCGCTCTTTGGCCCCTAACGCTCCTGATGAACTTAAATCTGTGGCTATATATATGGCTCTCCGTGGCAAAGCCCGATCCGGCTACAGGGAGCGGACTCTTTATTATCGCAGCGGTGCACGGAGTAGAGCAACTTGCGGCTGGGCTTGGCAGTGCGGCACTCTTAGTGTTTCTTCTTACAACTTGTTCACATCAATATAGGGCGACGCACTACGCAATTGGTAGCGCCATAATGTCTATCCCCGGAACCCTTGTTGGTGGTCAGGCTGGATATATCCTTGAACGGATCGGGTACACGAACCTCTATTTGATAGCTTTTATTGCGGCTATTCCCGGCATGCTCCTTATACCGTTTGTACCGATACGGAATGAGGTGGAGTAGGGCAGCTCTATAACTATCAGTTGTTTTAGGTGATTGATAGAAAGCTCTAATTGAATGGCTGTGGGTGCTGTGGCTGTGGGTGCGGGGTTACTTTTGGTCCACAGTAATTTTAAGGAGCGCCTGCTGAGGAATTTGCGGGGCGTGGAGCTGATTTATGGAGGATCCAAGTCGGTGCTATTCTTCGAGGTAGGACCCTGCGAAAAAAACCTTTAGTGTTTTTTGCGAAGAGTCGATTTTTGCGGTGTTCTCCAGGGTACAAGAGACGATCCTAACCTAGCTGCTTTTGGTGAAAGCCGCCTGCTAAGCCGACTAGGACAAAACTTGAAAAAAAACCGAACGCTACGACCAGCCTTTGAAAGCAGTCCTGGACCACCAATTGGCTTTCATCATCCAAAAACAAAATCCAATACCCATACCTGAACACGGTCCAGATAAGAAGCATAAGAAGCACACTCCAAAACCAATAATATCCCGCATTCTTCATGATAGTTATCTCCAAAAGGGTAGACACTTTCTAGAAACCTTAACAGCAAGGGTCCTTCCTCGGAGAATAGCCGGAGCAACCACACGTGTTACCCCATTCAGGAATATATACTTTTAGTATTTGCTACTCAAACCAAGGGATTACGCAAGCAGCAAGTAGCCCTGAGCCGGATATGGTTGCTTCAGTGCTATATTCATGTAAATATTCGCAACTATTCAGCTAATTATCGCCCTTTGTATGCAAAAGAGGGTCAATCGAAAGATTTCGACGATCCGGATTATCTACCATAGACAGTTAGCAGGTGCTCGATATGATTACTAATCCGAAAATCAGAACTAAGAAGCTCCCGAATGGCGTTGTCTTTAACGCCTATCCCGACAGCATCGGGAAGAAGCTGTCTGACACTGTCACAATGCTGAAGCGACCAGAATTTGAGGGGGTCTTTTCGCTCTTCTATATTCTGCCAACGTTCTTTAACAGCGATCTCGATCGAGGCTTCTCTTTGATTGATTACAATATCAATAAAGAGCTGGTGTCACCTGACGACCTTGCCGAGCTGACGAAACTCAATATCCTTCTCAAGTTCGATCTGGTCCTAAATCATCTCTCGGTGGGTTCGCCGCAATTCAAAGATCTGATCAAGTTTGGTGATAAATCCGAGTACCACGATTTTTTCATTAATTGGAATGAATTTTGGAAAGGACATGGAGAGCTCTCTCCTGACGGCTACATCATCCCCAATCATGAGATGCTGCAACAGCTCTTTATGCGCAAGCCGGGATTGCCGAATTTGAAGGTTCGGTTTCCTGATGGTAGTGAAAAACCTTACTGGAATACCTTCTACCAGCAGGTCGATTATCACCCTGTAACTGTTGCCGAACTCAGTTTAGTTGGCGGACTGAGCGCCGATCAGGTAGAAAAAATCGTTGTCCTGATAAACGAAAAGATCGCCGCCAAACAGGACTTCAGGACGTCAGATCTAGGAATGAATGATGCCGTGCGCGACAGTATCTATGCGATTGTCGAGCAGAAGCGCACATATCTGGGGCAGATGGACCTGAATGCACGATCTGAAAAGGTCTGGCAGTTCTATGAAGAGACATTTAGAAAACTTAAAGAGTACGGCGCCACTCTAATCCGACTCGATGCCTTCGCGTACCTGCACAAAGAGCCAGGTATGGTAAATTTTTTCAATAAGCCGGAAACATGGAACTATCTCGCCAGACTTAGGGAGATGGCGAATAGGCTGGATCTTATCCTGCTGCCAGAGATTCACTCCGAATACGGTAACCGGCTACACGAAGAGGTCGCAAATGAAGGTTTCCCGATCTACGACTTCTTCTTCCCCGGACTGGTAATTGATGCCATTGACCGCCACACATCACGCCCGCTGCTTAAGTGGATTGATGAGATTATTGAGCGTAAGATGGTCACGATCAATATGCTCGGCTGTCACGACGGCATACCTGTTCTAGACCTTCGAGGGCGCAGGTCAGAGGAGGGAGGAGACAAAACACTGCTCAGCGATGAGGAGATCGATGGAATCGTTACCCGCATCATGGATCGTGGCGGTAGAGTAAAGAATCTCTACGGCCCCGATGGTAAGAAGATCTCTTACTATCAGGTAAATGCGACTTTCTTCAGCGCACTTGGCGAAGATGAGCGTAAGCTGCTTCTAGCACGCGCTATTCAGATGTTCGTCCCTGGTATTCCACAGGTCTGGTACCTAGACCTGTTTGCAGGGAAGAATAACTACGTGGCTGCAGATAATGCGGGAGCGGCAGGACACAAGGAAATTAATCGAACCACCCTTGAACTGAGCGACATTGAAGCGGGCCTCAAGCAACCGGTAGTACTAAAGCAGCTTCAATTGATGAAGTTGCGTAATACCTCCCCTGCTTTTGAAGGTAACCTTGAGATCTCCCGGGGTCAGGATAACAGACTTCAACTGACATGGAGAAACGGTAACGCGCTGGCAGCGCTCGATGCGGATCTCGATAGCTACAGCTTCAGCATCACGCACACCGGAGCCAGTGGCGAGAAAGAGGTGCTGTCCTTTGAGTAGTTGGTTCGTAACTAGTCAGCATATTGCATAAACATACGCATACGGCAATGACACTCAATAGCTCCTAAGGGGCCGATTTGCGGAGCCCGTCCAGCAGCGCAAGCTGCTGGCGCAGCAATGCGGTGGGGGTGATAACAACCCCTCAGGGGTCGATTTGCGGAGCAAATCGGGGGTGATAACATTAACTGGTCACAAAATCTGCCGTCCCCGACCAGGGGACGACCAATCTAACTACCTATGAAACTTCGCCGTAATCTGAGTAGCTTGAATCGCGACATTAAACTACGGTGACCAGTTACGTTGGTTTTACCAATCTTATTGCGCATCCCCATAAACTTCTCGCAGGAAGCGTTTCGCAACATTGTCCCAGTTATAGTGACTGTTCTTAACTAGATCAGCTGCCGCAGCTCCCAGTACTTTCGGATTAAAACTCAATGCTGGCGTGGTGGGAGGGGTTCCCAGAGTGACGGCGTTTATTGCAGCGGCAGCCCCGTTATAGGCTGCTTCAACAAACTGTTTCTGATCGTGCGTATCCTCATCAGGACGCCCACCAACAAGAATTGCCCCACCCCCGATTCCTACTTTGATCTGACTGTTTCTCAATTGAAATTTGATCGTACTGACGTTGTGAGAGAGCAGCTCCTTTACCGATGGAACGTCGCTTCTAGCAATAACTACTGTTCCGGCGGCAGCAGCCTCAATAACGCCCATACCAAAAGGCTCAAAAGCTGGCAGCGCTAGGTAGCAATCAGCCACTTTGGCGACATCTAGGCCGAAATGGTAATCGAAGCTTGATTGAACAATAACGTGCCCCCCATTTTTGCGAATGCTCTTGAGGTCTCCGATAATTGTGTTGATCTCGTTACGGAAATTATCATCAGTACCGTACCGCGCAGCCATATTGACGTTGACTATCAAGACGCGGTTCGGACTGTTTTTGGCAAGGGCTATGACGTCACTTTGTGCGATTGCCATCGCCTTTACTACAGCCCACTTGCCTTTGGATTCAGCTTCCGCATGACGGCTACGCTCAAACACCAGCTGAGCATCAAGCAGCTCCTCTAATGTCAGTCGACTAGCTTCCGGAACAATCTCACCCAATTCAGTATTGTTACAGGTGTCCAGGTAGAGCCGGTGCATCTCTTCAAAAGTTTCTCTGGCCAATGTTCGCCTATCTACTCTGTCGATATGTCCATTAGCAGTGTCATCGACCGCAATCATCGTCGGCGGCTCATGTCGAGCATTGAGGTACTCATGCGTATGTTTCGCAATGCGGTCAGAGTTAGCAATTAGATGATGTTTGCAGCGCTGCACAACCCACAATTCACTTAAGATTCTGTCTGTTAATCGAAATTGTGATTCTAGTTTGGCCGCCCCGTCAACATCACTCGTCAGTTTATTTGGATAATCTAGCCCTTCAGCTTTGAATGTCCCGAGAGAGTGAATAAAGAAGTAGCTTTCGAAGCGTGTTCCGATTTCACGGGAGATAAATTCCCCCAGATATGCCGCGTCAGCATAGTGATCTGCTAGTATAATCTT